>DAINRZ010000707.1:0-1954 GCA_036741575.1 Kapaibacterium sp. (SeqCode) | reverse complement strand
TTAAAATAACCGGCTTGCCTCTGCCCTGCCCCAAAAATTCTGCAGTATAGCTTTCCGAGCCTGGGTTTGGATACAGTTCTGGCATGGGTATCTTCTCCTCCATATATATTCCAATGCATTCCAGGGCCCTGAAACCTATCTCGGTATAATATAGGCCTGCATTCTCAGCATGCGAAGGGATAATAATATCGTAAACCTTGCCGCCGGAATGATACCCTATCTTCTTCTCCGCCCTGATCATTCGTGCTAAAAAATAGCTTTCGGTAGAATCGTGGTCTTTCGGGTCAATATAATAATCAAATTTCTCGGTTGCCAGCCGAGCCAGCAGCTTTAATAGTTTTAGTGGGGATTTATCGAATATAGAGATTTTATCAACGTAAGGATTATTCATGATTACCTGGCTGCTTTGCCTGCCGGCAAGGACATGGAGATAAGCGCCGGGGTACTTTTCTTTAATAGCCCTGAAGATAGGCGTCTGCAAAATCATATCGCCAATCCTTCCCAGTTGCACTAAGAGTATTCTCAATTTTGCCCCATCAGTTTCAGATAGAATTGTTCCACTTTTCCGGCATGTACCTTAATATCGAACACATCCAAAGCTCTTTGGCGGGCGTTGGATTTATATGCCCAGAGCCTGGTGTCATCGCTCATCAGCTCTGATACGGCTGCAGCAATGTTAGCGGGCGATTTTTCGGGTACCAATATTCCCGTTTCCGGCGTGACGGCTTCCCTCAGGCCCGACGTATCCGTGCCGATAACAGCCGAGCCACAAGCCATTGCTTCGAAAAGCACCCTCCCCATACCCTCGGCCTGGTCGTGCGAGGGTAGTATCAGCGCATCGGCAGCCTGCATCCACTCAAAAATATTCTTTTGGTGGCCGAGCACTAACGTATCCCTGTCGAGAGAGGCTTCAGCCAGCATGTTCTTCAAAAGCAGCAATTCGTTATTGTTTGGGGCCCAGCCTATAAAAATAGTATATGGCAAAGGCCTGTTTTCAAGTTTAAGTATTGCCAGCGCTTCGGCAAGGTCGAATATCCCCTTGCCCTTCTTTATTTGGCCTGTAAACAGCAGAATAAATCTTTCAGGCGGCAAACCTAGTTTCTCCCTCGATTCTTCAATATCCAGAGGGGGGCTGAAGAGGCTGCAATCGACGCCGTTATAAATTACTGTGTACTTTTCCGAACCGGTAATTCTTTTCGAGAACCTCTGCTTTGTGCCTTCGGATATGCCTATAAAGCCGTCGGCAAAGTTCTGGTGGATTATATCCTTGGCATATTTAGTGGTCAGCCTGACATGCCAGACCATTTTGCAGCCAGTCCCCATTTTGGCAAGGCCGCAAAGGAAAACGTCGGCTTCGAAATCGGGATGAATGAAATCGAATTCCCCGGATTTTATCAGCTTCCTGATAAACCTTACCGTTTTGGGGAGTTGCGAATAGTGCTTGGGCTTAATAGTGGGCAAAGGCACATAATAACATTTGCAGCCGGCTTTCAAAAGCCTTTCGGAAAGCTCGCCCGGCGAGGGCATAACGCAATGAGGTTCGAACCGTGTTTTATCTAAATGCTCGATAAGGTTTGCCATACTGTTTTGGGCCCCCATCGTCAGGTGGTTTTCGTGGCTCACATACAGTATCCTGATTTTGCTCTTCATGGCTGGGGTTCCCTGTTGCAGGCAGTATTGATAAAGTCAAGTATCTTTCCGCCCACATAATCCCAATTGAAATACTCTTCGGCCCTTTTGCGGGCATTTAATCCCATAAGTTTTCTGATATCATTGTTTTCGGCCAGGTATTTTATTGCTGAAACGACTTCGGCAACGGAGCCTTCTTCTGCCAGGATACCTGTTTCATTGTGAATGATAGCATCTTCGGCACCGGAATTACGGCCTCCAATCGATGGCAGGCCGCAGGCTGCTGCCTCGATATAAGTTATTCCAAATCCCTCCACATCGCCTT
>DAINRZ010000706.1:0-1963 GCA_036741575.1 Kapaibacterium sp. (SeqCode) | reverse complement strand
TCCAGGTTGTGCTGAATATAGTCCAGCACCCTGTTTATCCTGCTCTTATACTCATCGCTTCTGCTTAGGTAATTATTTGCCATTATTTAATCCGGATAATTTAAATTCTAAAAAGCCAAATATATACAAGAACAGTGGATTTTTGCAAACAGGCAAAGCATGCTTTTAGCACTTCAATTTATAATTTTATGTGATTTCATCCGGTGGTCTATGTCGAATTCCGTATGCGCCGCAGGATTGTATAGGGCTTGGCGGCAATTTTGAAAAAGCCTTTTGGGTGTTTTTTTTAATCAACCTTCGAACTTTGGCAGCAGGAAACTGAAAACCGAGCCTATACCGGGAGAGCTATCGACACTGATTGAACTTCCGTGCAGCCCGATAAACTCCTTTATAATCAACAGCCCCAGGCCGGTGCCTTTTTCGTTGGCAGTCCCGCTGCGGCTTACTGTTTTATCCAAAGAAAAAAGATTGTTTTTTTCCAGTTCATTCATCCCGATACCGTTATCTCTAACGGAAACCTTGTATTTTATACCTTCGTCGGAAATTTCTACTTCGACTTTCCCGCCGCACCTGGTAAATTTAACAGCATTGGACAGCAGGTTGCGGACAATGGTATCGACCATGTTATAATCGGCAAAAACATAGGATTTATCCGAATAAACGGAAACCAGTTCAATATCCTTTGCCTGGGCAGGTTTTTGGAACAGGAACACATTGTCGAAAATAATTTCGTTTAAATTGAATTTAACCGGCTTGAATTCGATGCCGCCTGTTTGCGAACGCGACCACTCCAGCAGGTTTTCGAGCAGTTTATGCATATGCTTTGACGAATTATGCAATACTTTGTGAATTTGCTTCAAATCGTGCAAGCCAATCGTATCAGGCTCGCTGTCCAGGATTTCGGTATAATTCAGTATATTGCTCAGGGGGTTCCGCAGGTCGTGGGCAATGATAGAAAATAACTTGTCTTTATCTTTGTTCAGCCTTTTCAGTTCATCCTGCGACTTAACAAGCCTGCGGTTCATTTCATTGATTTCGGCTAATTGCTTTTCGATAGTTTTCTTCGATTCGCTAAGCTCGCCAATCAGGTTGATAAGCTGCGTTTCTGCATGCTTCAGGTCTGTTATATCCGAATACACGTTAATCGCGCCGATTATCTCGCTGTTATCGTCGGTTATGGGGCTTGTAATTATCTTAAAAATATTTCTGTTGCCCGCGATTTCATTTTCAATACTAATCCTGATTATGGGCTTGCCGTCCGTAAGAACATTTTTCAGGATACTAACTTCGGTCTCCAGCATTTGATTTTTAATGACTTCCGAAAAATTGCCCGAAATAATATTATCTTTTGACTGGAAGCCATATAGCCTGAGGAAGTTGAAATTGCAGTCAACAATATTCATCATACTATCCACAACACAAATTGAGCCTGGGATAGTATCGAAAATGGACCTAAGCTTCAGGTGGGAATTCTTGAGTGCAATTTCAGATGATTTTGGTATTGTTATATCCTGCAGAGCTCCGTATAGCCTTTCGACTTTCTTAGACGTGGCGTTGAATACGGGCTTTGTATAATCGCGCACCCACCTCATGCCTCCAATTTTATCAATAAGCCTGTATTCTGTTATTGTTTCTTTTCCGGCCTGCAAATTTTTTAGATTGGCTGCAAGCTTTTCCCTATCCTCGGGATAAACAATAGCAAGAAAACCTTCGTAGGAGGTTACTTCTTCCCTGGAATAGCCGTAAACGTATATAAGCCCTTTATTAATCCAATTATACGATGGAGAATCGCCCAGCGGGTTTTCTATAACATAAACAAAATCGGAGATCATATCAGATATTATCCTGTGGCTCTCTTCGCTTTTTTCGAGTGCCATTCTAATATTCTTGCTTTCTGTTATATCGCGGATAGTACCTATTACTTTTGCGGGTATTCCGGCAGGCCCCCGGACAATGCCGCCTT
>DAINRZ010000705.1:0-1975 GCA_036741575.1 Kapaibacterium sp. (SeqCode) | reverse complement strand
CCCGTTGATTAAATGCATATCGGGTATTATTATTTTAGCAATTCCCTTATTCGGAATTACTAATAATCCTATTGCAATAATGGGGACAATCTTCGGCTCGGGCTTGATTAATGCAGCATACGGGGCTGCTGTCTGGTTCCGCTCAAAATATCATGAAGATACAGTCATTAACTGATTTTTTAATTAAATAAAAGGAAAAAAAATATGATTACAATACTTGGAGCAAGCGGAAATGTCGGAAGTAAAACAACCCAAATCCTTCTCGGGCTGGGGAAAAAACTTCGGCTGATAGCCAGGCACGCCGATAGGCTAAAACATTTTACCGAAAAAGGGGCCGAAATTGCCGCTGGCAATTCATTCGATGCAGAATTTCTTGCGGGTGCTTTTGCCGGCTCCGATTCCGTATTGTTAATGATGCCCGGAGACCTGGCGAGCACCGATATCGGCGCACACCAGGACAGAATGGGGCTGGCACAGATTCAGGCTATAAAAAAAGCCGGAATAAAAAAAGTGGTCTTTATAAGCAGCGTAGGCGGGCATACCGAGGAGAAAACAGGTATAGTTGCCGGCCTTGCCAGGCAGGAAAAAAGGCTGAATATGCTGGAGGATACAGACGTAATGATTCTACGGCCTACATATTTTATGGAGAACCTGTTTGGTAATATCGGCATGATTAAAAACATGGGTATTAACGGCTCTGCTATCGATGCCGATAAGCCGATGCCCTTCATTGCTACTAAAGATATTGCTGTCGTTGCCGCAGAATACCTTGCTAATCCTGCTTTTACCGGTAAAACCGTTAGGGCTCTGCTCGGCCCAAGGGATTACACAATGGCTGAAGTCACCAAAGCACTGGGCACAGCCATAGGAAAGCCTGATCTTCCATATGTTGGATTTTCTTTTTCTGATGCAATTGGCGGTATGATGGGAGCAGGAATTTCCCAGAGTGTGGCTAACTCTTACATCGGCCTGATGGAAGGCATCAACGAGGGTGTTTTCGGCCTGGAAGAGCGCAACAAGGAAACGACTACACCAACAACGATAGAAGAATTTGCAAGTCAATTTGCTATGGTTTACAATATGTAATGTATGGCATATCTATAAGTAATTGATATTTATTAATTTAGGAGATTAAAATGAAAATCGGAATATTAGGTTCGGGAGTCGTTGCACAGACTCTCGGCAAAGGTTTCCTGAAATACGGTAACGAAGTGATGTTGGGAACACGTGACGCCACGAAGCTGGATGAATGGAAAGCCAAAGTGGGAGCCAAAGCTTTTATCGGCTCATTCGAACAATCAGCATCTTTTGGCGAAGTAATTGTCCTGGCAGTCCGAGGCGACGCTGCCGAACAAGCTTTGGCGCTTGCAGGACCGGACAATTTTGAAGGCAAAACAATAATTGACGCTACAAATCCCATCGATCACACTGCCCCGCCCGATAATGGAGTGCTCAGATTTTTTACGGGCATTAACAGTTCGCATATGGAAAGCCTGCAAAATAAGTTCCAGGGTGCAAATTTCGTCAAGGCTTTTTCGTGCGTAGGAAGCGCTTTTATGGTGAATCCTCAGTTCCCGGGCGGTAAACCGTCAATGTTTATCTGCGGCAACAACGAAAGGGCTAAAAAGCAGGTAACTTCAATTCTAACCCAATTCGGCTGGGAAACTGAAGATATGGGTGCTGCCGAAGCTGCCAGGGCAATAGAGCCCCTGTGCATACTTTGGTGCATTCCCGGCCTGAGGGGCAACAGTTGGACACATGCATTCAAATTGCTCAAGTTGCAATAAAATGATTGAATGTCCTTATAATATAATCCTTCGGGATTCAACCGGTTGAGTTAATTAAAGAACCTGACAGGCTACAACACAATTTAGGCACTAACAAAAGCAAATATAATTCTCACTAATTAAATTAATTTTGTAATTAGTTGACCGTGAAAAAGTAAGTTTTGAAATAATTATAAATTAGAGATTAA
>DAINRZ010000704.1:0-1991 GCA_036741575.1 Kapaibacterium sp. (SeqCode) | reverse complement strand
CAAGCAACCTTTCAAAGTCGGAATAAAGGCCCATCCTGCTGCATCCAAGCACATGGCTAAGAAGGAGTTCAATGGTCAATCGAGGTGATTCTATTCCTTTTTCTGCAAAGTATTTCTTACCCCAGTTGATAATATCGATAACTCTCCAGGGTGCGGCGCTTGCCATAGTTTATTTCTAAAGGTTTACATACTTCGAAAGAAGCGACAATACCGCCATCCTTATATATACCCCGTGGGTAACCTGAGTCTGTATGAGCACATTCGGGTAGTTGCTGATATTATAGTCGAGCTCGATGCCGTAATTTACGGGGCCCGGGTGGAGCAGTACCAGTTCGGGCTTTCTGCTGAAATGGCTCATGTTGACTCCGTAAACCATCGAAAACTCGCGCAGCGAAGGCAAAATCCCGGAGTTCATCCTTTCGCGCTGCAGTCGCAGTACAATGAGAACATCGGCCCAATCGACAGCTTCTTCGATATTATTCATTCGTTCGAGCTCCCATGTGCTGTAATTCCTGGGGATAAGCGTGCCGGGGCCGCAAAGCCTGACATCGACACCAAGGGTTTTCAGCACAGTAATATTCGAGCGGGCCACCCTGCTGTGCAGAATGTCGCCTACGATGCATAGTTTAAGCCCTTCCAGTTTACCAAAATGCTTTGTTAGCGTAAATGAATCGAGCAAAGCCTGGGTTGGGTGCTCGTGCTTGCCGTCGCCGGCATTAATAATAATGCCCCGGGTGTTTTTCTGCAGGAACATAGGCACACCCGAAGCGCCATGCCTGACAATATACATGTGAACACCCATTGCTTCGATTGTCCTCAACGTATCGATTAGAGATTCGCCTTTTTTCAGGCTGCTGGACGAGGACTGAAAGGATATGGAATCGGCCGAAAGCCTTTTGGCGGCTATATCGAACGACAGCTTTGTCCGTGTAGAATTTTCGAAGAATGCAGTGGCTACGGTAACGCCCTTCAGGTCGTCGAATTTAAAGCCGGGTTTATAGTTTTTCAAAAAAAAATCGGCTTTGCCGAAGATGAGGTTAATATCCTCGCGGGTCAGGTCGTCGGCCTGTATCAGGTAAGGGTGAGAAAGAGTTCCTTCAGTCATATCACAAAAAAAATTATTTTCGAACAAAAAATTTAGCAAAAATAAAAAAAAAGCCGTTCATAAGAACGGCTATTTTTTGCGAAGCTGAAAATAGCTTATTTTTTCTTTGCCTTTTTTGCAGGTGCTGCTTTTTTGGCGGCAACTGTTTCGGCAAGAGCTTTGCCCGGCTTGAATTTGGCAACTTTCTTAGCAGCAATTTTGATAGTAGCACCGGTCTGGGGGTTTTTGCCTGTGCGGGCAGCCCTTTCGAATACCGAGAAGGTACCGAAACCGATTAATGTAACATTGCCGCCGGCGGCCAATTCACCAGTAATAGCTTCGATTGAAGCTTTTACGGCCTTTTCGGCATCGACTTGTGTTAAACCGGAAGCTGTGGCAACCGCTTTAACCAGTTGTGTTTTGTTTAAACTCATGCGCATCTCCTTGTATTATTAATAAATAACGCAACCCGTAATGCTAAAATAGCAGTTATTTTGCAGGTTTGCAAGTACTTTTTTCTCAATTGTCAAGATTTCATCAACTTTTTTGAATTTTTTTCCGCCAAAACCCCCTTTGGGGGCGACACCTCTCCTTTGCTTCAGCTAACTATCCTGATTTAGCGCTGAAATCCGGGCTTTGGTACCGACATACATCAATAACATGATGTTCAAAAAAAAATCAATATCCGAAAAATAATCCTACCAGGGGCAGCGCCCTGTAGCCTCCGTAAATAATATGTAATATTATTGCTGCTATCACGGATATAATATTATTGATAAAATATGAAAAAAGCAAGAACTTTTCTTCATTTCTTAACTTTTTTTTAATTTTTTTTGCATAACTGGCTTCATTAAAGGCAAAATAGAGGCAAACAGCAGACAGCACCCATGTAATAGTATAAACATTA
>DAINRZ010000703.1:0-2001 GCA_036741575.1 Kapaibacterium sp. (SeqCode) | reverse complement strand
TCTGCGAGAGAAATGAAACTCACGCAAAGCTCGCAAAGTACGCAAAGGTAAGAACAATACCGGAATGTATCAAATCTCTGCGTTCTCTGCGCACTCTGCGAGAGAAATGAAACTCACGCAAAGCTCGCAAAGTACGCAAAGGTAAGAACGTTACCGGAATGTATCAAATCTTTGCGTTCTCTGCGCCCTCTGCGAGAGAAAGAATTTCACGCAAAGCTCGCAAAGTACGCAAAGGAAAAACCAATACCATTTTTATGAATGTCTTTAAACTCTGCGTTCTCTGCGCACTCTGCGAGAGAAGAAAGAATGCCCTTATAACCTAAAGATGGTTAACTATCCTTGTTATTCCATCTTTTAATAATTCTACATTAAAATTAATTAATAATCCTAGTTTTAGATTAGTCAGCCTCAGATATGTTAATAATTGTTTTTTATGAACCGGTGCAATTTTTTCAACAGATTTCAATTCTATAATTACTTTATCCTCAACAATTATATCAGCCCTAAAACCAATTTCAAACTTTATTTTTTCATAGAATACGGGAATTGGTACTTGTGTTTTCGATACAAAGCCCATTTTTATCAGTTCATAGTTTAAAGCAGCTTCATAAACTGATTCTAGTAATCCTGGCCCCAACAGCCTGTGAATTTTAATGCTCGATTCAATAATTTGTTTAGAAATTTCGTTCTCTAACATAAAAATCTCCTTTGATTCTATAATAGGGTATGCAATGAAAGACTTCTATAATTCATATTAAGCTCACAATATTTAATTTCATGTCTCTTCTCAAAAAAAAAAACCAAATTAAAAATAAATATCACAATGTATATGATTAAAAATCCATATAACTGACATTCGGTTATTATTATAAAAATAATATTTCTTGTTTAGCTGCCGCATTTTCATTCTTTTTTGTAATTTTGATGGCCTTAAAAAATAATTTAAGCAATACTTATTTATAGAATAATAATTTAAAGATGAATAATACAGTAATTGGAAAATCTGAATTAGATACTATTCATAATAATAAGCTGGAATGTGCTCATTGCGGCGACACATGTCCCGATGATACTATTCGTTTTGATGACAAATATTTCTGCTGCAACGGCTGCCTGTTCGTTTACAAACTGTTGAATGAAAAGGACCTTGGGGGATATTATAATATAAGTGGCAATAAAGGGCTTGCCCCCGGCAATATAAAAGAAAACGAATACGAATACCTGGACGAACCGGATACAGAGAGAAAGATACTCCAGTACAGGATAGGGGAGAAGTCGTCAGTTATTCTGTATATTCCCCAGATATATTGCAGCGCATGTGTGTGGCTTCTCGAAAACCTTTTCAGGCTCGAACCAGGGATTGTCGAGTCGCAAACGGATTTTTTAAGAAAAGAATTATCAGTCGTTTTTAATAATACACAAACCTCGCTTCGCAAAATTGTTGAATTGCTTGTTAAACTGGGCTACACACCACAGCTTAGCTATGCTTCGACAGATAAAAAGCAAACTGTGGATATTGATAAACACCTCAATATTAGGCTTGCAGTGGCCGGATTTTGCTTTGCAAATGTTATGATATTCGCGCTACCTGAGTATTTATCGGGTGGCAATATGGATGCTACTTTTAAGTATTTCCTGTCGTATGTCAACCTGCTGCTGTCGATTCCTGCTATGTATGCGGCAGGAGACTACTTTGTATCGGCTTACCGAAGTTTAAGATTGAAGAATTTTAATATCGATGTACCCTTATCGCTTGGAATACTGGCACTCGAAGCCAGAAGTATATACGAGATAGTTTTTTCAGTTGGTCCGGGATATGTCGATTCCCTTGCAGGGCTTGTTTTCTTCCTCCTGCTGGGCAAAGTTTTCCAGAAAAAAACTTTCCACGCACTTTCTTTCGACAGGGACTACAAATCATATTTCCCCTTATCCGCAATTCGAAAAACAAAGGCGGGCGAAGAATTTGTCTCGCTCGACAAAATAAAAGCAGCCGACAGGCTG
>DAINRZ010000702.1:0-2009 GCA_036741575.1 Kapaibacterium sp. (SeqCode) | reverse complement strand
TCGGCTCTAAGCCTTGCCCTGCTGATATTCTTCAAAATAGACGAACCAGAGGTAAAATATTTTTCTGTTTCGGAGTATAATTCCCGAAGCATTCCCGGTAAATTGCCGATATTGGGTTTGCGGGCTATTAAATCTGCCGGCATGATATTATAGCTAATCATGATATCTGCGGGGACATATAACCTTCCGCCGGAGAGGTCGCGCGAGAAATCCTGCCAGAAATTAACAAGCTGCAGCCCTGTGCATATTTTATCCGAAAGCGGAGCAGTTATGGCATTGTATTCCCCGGATATTCTAAGGACAAGTTCGCCTATCGGATTGGCTGAGTAAACGCAATAGTCTTCCAAATCGGCGAAGTTGCGTGGCTGGCGAAACAGGATATCCCGCTTGAAAGCAATCAGAAGCTTTTTCAAAGGATCGGGTGGTATTGATTTTGCTTCCATCGTTTCCTGCAGTGCCAGCAACAAAGGATTTGTACTGCCGCCACCTGCGCCGGCAGCTTCGTCGGCAAGCCATGCCATGGAATCGAGCGTTTTAATCCTTAGTTCCTCTTTGTCGCCGAATTCATCTGAAATATCGTCTGCTATGCGTGCAAAGGTATAGACACTGTAGAAATGCTCCCTGTCATTTTTATTAATCAGCAGAGAACCTACAGGGAAATTCTCATAATGCGATTTAGTTATATTCTTGCAGAATTCTTTTGCCTCAACCGCATTCCGAACGGCGAAACGACCGCCATCGGGGCTTGTCAGTTCGGTTATTTCTGCAAGGCTGAATCCTGTCACCTGTTTATATCTTTCATTAAATCAGACATACCTGCTCATTTCATTTAAGAATAATTCAGTAATACTGTCCCATGAATATTCAACGGTTACTCTGTTTTTGAGATTGACTGCCAGCTCCACTCTCATTTGGGAATCCACCGTCAGTTTCTGCAATGCTTCGAGCAGCGCTACCTCGTCTTTTGGATTTATCAGAATGCCTGTTTCTCCATTAATTATCAGTTCCCGTGTTCCGCCGGAGTCTGTGGCAATAACGGCACAGTTGTAGAGGCCTGCTTCGAGCAGCAAAGTAGGCAATCCTTCGGGATAATAGGAAGGATTAACAACAATATCACTATCTTTCAATAAGTTAACGGCTTTGCGGTGTTCAAGCGCCCCAGCAAATACTATCCCACTACCAATCCTTTTGCTTTCCTCGCGGATATAATTCGCAAGTTTACCCTCGCCGGCTATTACAAACACAGAATCCTTGAAATTGAGTGAAAATCTCTTGTATGCATCGATAAGTATCTTAATACCCTTTTCTTCGATAATCCTTCCGGCATATGTAATAATAATTTTATCTCCGGCAATTCCAAGCTCATCTCTCATGCTCGAGTATTCATAGCCCGGATCGGCTACGCCATTTGGGATTATTCCCCCGGCCAGGATGCCAAAATGCCCCAGCCAGCTTGTGCATGCAGAAGATACCCCGTAAAAAGCTGTTGTTCTTTTCCTCACAACATTTGTTACTAAATGTTCAAAAATTCTGCCAGCACAATCCATTACATGATTATTAACGCTGAAATGCCCTGTAACGTGCTCTATTAGGATGTGTGGTTTTCCCATTCTCCCGGCAATATAAGCGGCCAGCAAAGTTAGGTGATATATTCTCATATTTGATACATATACATCGCAATCGAGGGAATTAATATATTTTCTCAACTCTGCTGCCCTTGAATTCCTTTTAATTACCGGATAACGGCCGCCAATAATATCCCAAACCGGCAACCTGACAACCGTTATGCCGCAATCGTCTTCTATTCCCGTATTAGCGCCGGTGGCAGATGTTATCACATAGGTTTTTACTCCGCGGCCTATTAAATTGATAGCCAAAGTGCGGGCATATCTTTCCACTCCTCCTGTATGGGGTGGGTAGTAGGCCGAAAATATGGCAACGGAACCGATATTATTCATTATATTTCGTAATTATTATTTATTTAATAACAAAAATATTTAATAAAAGGA
>DAINRZ010000701.1:0-2018 GCA_036741575.1 Kapaibacterium sp. (SeqCode) | reverse complement strand
ACGTTTGTTAACGGTTTAAATACAATACCGGCCATCCCCCTGGCAATAACGCCGGTTTCGTTGCCTGCTCCGGTCAGCTGTACAAATGGGCGCACAAAGCCAAGCCCCTGAAGGCTATAGCGTGCAAAAATGCCGCCCGATGTAAAGTTCGGCTGCTGCTCGTAGATTGTTTCTGTTGCCATCAGGCGGTCGTATCCCTGATATTTCTGAAAGAAATTATCCTGGCGTACTTCGGCGCCCAGCGCCAATTCTTCCGTCAAAGAATACATCAAAGCAATTGAGTTGTTTTTGAAAAGGGCTGTTTCCATTGGCTCAATATTAGGCTCTGGGTAGAGCCAGTTATGCGAGCCTCTGAATTCAACGGTCAGTCCGATTTGATTATCCCCTGCGGCAGAGTTTTCTTTTTCAGCTAATTGCAAGCTATTAGTATCTATTTGAATTGGTTCATTTCGCTTTATCAACGGCGGATTAAAGGGGATTAGTGCCATAGTATTTGAATTGTTTGGAAGTGCCATAATATGCGGAAATCCAAATAATCCGGCTATTCTGCCGATTGAAACTGAAGATTCGGCCAAAGGGGCCATCAGGCTGTTATTTCTTTGCTCTGTTGGAGATGAGCTTTCTTTTTGTACATAAACATATTTAACTATTGTATCTTTTGGACTTAACGAATTTCCTTCAAGTTCTGTCGAAGTGATCACCGGAAATCCTGATTTTATTGAATTTGATGCAACGCTGCCCGCCTGGCTGATTGCACCGTTAGAATTCTTCATGTTAATAGTCAGGGCCAGCATGGCCAGAAAAACAGCAGCAACGGTTGCAATCATCGGCAGATAGCGCCTTTTGTCTTTAACTTCTGCCGGTTGAATTGCCAAAGGGGTTTCGGGGGAAACAGATATGCCGAGTTTCCCGAAAAGCGATTTTGTAGCTTCTGCAGTAGGCTGACTGGTTAGTGCCGGGCTTTTGGCTGCATTATTGAGGGCAATGGTACGCTTCATCAGGCTGCGAAGCTCCTCGCTGGCATTGAGCGCTGCAAACAGCTCTGGTTCCTGCTCGGGAGGTAATTCACCGTCAATAAAATCGTTAAGTATTTCATAATCTTTCATTTAATCACCATTTCTATGAAATTTCCTTCAAATATGGTTCCAATAACTCAATAATCTTTTCTTTTGCACGAGACACCCTTGTTTTGGCGCCCGATACTGTAATCTCGAGTATTTCGGCCATTTCGTCATACGACAAACACTCGATCTCCCTTAATACAAAAGCTTCCCTGTATTTCTCGTCCAGTAAGTCTATAGCTGTTTTTACAAGCCCCGCCATCTCTTCGTTGTGGTACTGTAAATAGGGTTCCTGCACTATTGTATCTTCCTCCACAGGAATAGTCTGCTTCTTGTCTCTTTGCAGGTTTATGCTCAGATTGCGGGCTATCCTGAAAAGGAAGCCGCCTACATTGCATGCTACATAATCTTTGTTAATGCTGTTGTAGAACTTGATGAACGTCTCCTGGAAAACATCCTCGGCCTGTTCGCGGTCGTTCGTCATATATCTGCAGTATGTATGTATAACGCCTGAATATCTGCCGTATAGCTCGGCAAAAGCATAGTCCGACTGCGGCTTTCCTGCCCTGACAGCCTCAACAAGCTTCTCGTCGCTATACTCTGCAAATATTCTTTTCATAAAACACCATTACAAACAAATTGCATACTGGATAAACACATAAATAAAAAAAAAGACGCAAATAAATATAACCTTTTTATAATAACAATAATTATGATGATATTTTCTATTGCTATGCATTCAGTAACCCAAAATTGACTTGTTCGCTGTTTAAGGCGGGCCTTGGCTAACCATGGTTCCGTATCCGGGAATGTTTGGGCCAGCCAAAGCCTCCGGGTGCCATTCCGGCGCTGGTAGGTATCCATTCTTATTTCTAAGGCCTTATAATTACTGCATACTTCATCTTTAGCCCCGCCTAACATATTATTTAGCCATTTTCGACCGAAAAAACGCGATTT
>DAINRZ010000700.1:0-2024 GCA_036741575.1 Kapaibacterium sp. (SeqCode) | reverse complement strand
TCCGACAACGTCAGTCGGTTGTGCTCCGACGTTAAGCCAGTAGATAGCCCTGTCGGAGTCAATGTTAATTGTTGAAGGTTGAGTGTGCGGGTCATAATAACCTATGCGCTCGATGAAGGCGCCATCGCGTTTCTTGCGCGAATCGACGAGTACTACATCGTATTTAGGCAGATGGGTCCTGCCTTTTCTCCTTAAACGGATCTTTACCATTTATCATCACCTTTTAGTAATATGTATAAATTAATTATTTTCATTATTAATTACCTCCAAATCCCTGTGGCATCTGGAAATTCCTGAGCATACGCGATTTCTTCCCATGAGTAAAATTCTTTATCATTTTGCTCATATCTTCGAACTGTTTTATTAACCTGTTGACATCCTGTATCGATGTGCCGCTGCCGTCGGCAATGCGTTTGCGGCGCGAGCCGTTCAAAATCTTTGGATTTCTGCGCTCGGGCAATGTCATAGACTGAATTATTGCCTCTACCCTTTTGAAAGCTTTCTCGTCGATATTAACGTTCTTTAGGGCTTTGTCCATGCCGGGTAACATGCCCAGCAAGTCTCTCAATGAGCCCATTTTCTGTATGGTCTTTAGCTGGTCGAGGAAATCTTCGAAAGTAAATTGGTTCTTCCTGATTTTTTCTTCGAGTTTTTGTGCTTCCTTTTCATCTATCTGCTGCTCTGCTTTTTCAACCAAAGTAATAATATCGCCCATACCTAAAATCCTGGAAGCAATACGTTCAGGATGGAAAGGCTCCAATGCATCTACTTTCTCGCCTGTACCGACAAATTTAATCGGCTTGCCGACGACTGAAAGGACAGACAATGCTGCGCCGCCGCGTGTATCGCCGTCGAGCTTGGTTAAAACGACACCGGTAAGAGTCAGCCGTTCGTGGAATGCTTTTGCAGTGGTAACGGCGTCCTGGCCAATCATGGCATCGCATACGAAAAGAGTCTCTGTAGGTTCGACCGATTTGCTGATATTCTCTATCTCGGCCATCATATCATCGTCTATTGTCAACCTGCCGGCGGTGTCTATAATAACCACGTCCCTTGCAAATCGCTTGGAATAGCTGATTGCGTCCTGTGCAATTTTAACCGGGTTCTTATCTTCGGAAGTATAGACAGGAATTCCTATCGAAGTGCCGAGGGTCTTCAACTGGTCAATAGCAGCCGGACGGTAAACGTCGCCGGCAACAAGCAAAGGCTGCCTGCCTTTTTTGCGGAGGTTCTTTGCCAGCTTGGCGCAGAATGTTGTTTTGCCGGAACCTTGCAAACCTGCCACCAGTATAACTGTCGGCGGTTTTGGTGAAAAGATTATATCGCTCTGCTTGCTGCCCATAGTATCAATGAGTTCGTCGCGGACGAGCTTGACGATTAACTGCTCAGGCAGAAGGTTTCCCTTGACGTCTGTACCGATGGACTTCTCTTTGACATTATCGACAAACTGGCGCGCAACGTTAAAGTTGACGTCGGCTTCGAGCAAAGCCCTGCGTATTTCGCGAAGAGCTTCGGAAATGTTTTCCTCTGTTATTTTTGCCTGCCCTCTGAACCTTTTAAGGGCAAGTTCTAATTTTTCCTGTAAACTTTCAAACATATTAATACTTATAAAAAAATACGAACTACAAAATTAGTTCTTTAATTCCTTATGTCAAAAAAAAATCTCGTTTATTTTCATTTTTTTTCAATTTTTTCGAATTATCTTAATATATTGCTTTTTTGCATAGAGGCAAAATTATAAAAATTGTTTAATATTGAAGGTAATGCGATGAGCCAAATAGTCGTTTCCGACAAAACAAAAGTATGGAAACCTACGGTCACAAAGCTGATAAAAAATTTTAGGGACGCGCTGATTTCTATTCTTCCAATAATGGAAAGGTCAAAAATCGGCTGGCGCGACCAAGAACAAAGCGATAGTTTCGACGGCATAGCCGAAAACCTCTTCAACTGGTTTGTTATTAGTAACTTAGAGAGCTTCATCAGGGATAAATATAAAAAAGTGCCTTCAATTGCAGATCGGAAGA
>DAINRZ010000699.1:0-2026 GCA_036741575.1 Kapaibacterium sp. (SeqCode) | reverse complement strand
GGCTCATGGTTCTTCCTGGGCACAATTATTACAACTGCCGAATTCGAGCCGGATAAACCAATGGAGAATTTCTGTGGCAAATGTACAAAGTGCATTGATGCCTGCCCTACAGGAGCAATTTTACAGCCAAAGGTGGTGGATGCCCGCAAGTGCCTTTCGTATTGGACAATCGAAGCGAAATCTGATAGAGAGATACCCGCTGAAATTGCTAAAAATGCCAAAGGCTGGCTTTACGGCTGCGATATATGCCAGGATGTATGCCCGTGGAACAGGAAACCGGTTTACTCGGCCGAGCCGGCTTTCACACCCAGGAATGAAGAAACCAGCCTCGATTTGCAGCAGATTATGAATTTTACTAAGGAGGAATACAACGAACGCTTCCGCCGAAGCCCTGTGAAAAGGGCAAAACTCGAAGGACTGAAAAGGAATATAAGGGATATATTTGGATTAAGGATTACTTAAAAATAGAAAGCATTATTCGTAAAGTTTTTGAACATATAAAGTTAATCTCGTGTTTCTAGGCCGGTTTATCATTGAAAAACAATTCAAGAAGATCATTCAAAAAAGAAAATATTTAGGGGCAATTGAAAAAGTTGTGGAGTAAATTTAATTATATTTATTTTCGACCTTGGTTATTCAATTTCATATTAGCAAAATATTATTTCATTTTTTTTTGTGATAAATAAATGAAATCGCAAGTGAGAATCCATAGAAACAAGCCAGTAATAGTCCCGCTACGGAAGGGGGATTATCGTGTATGAAAAAGGAGTCAAAATGATAAAAAATTACTACAATAAAAACCTAAAAAACTTTGCAAGGGAGAATCGTAATTGTTCAACAAAATCAGAGGTAAGAATATGGTGTGAATTGCTCGGAATAGAAAAATGACGGGGTATCAGTTTTTGAAACAAATGCCAATTCTCAATTACACAGCAGTTTAAATATGCATGGAATGAACAACACCAAAGCAAGCTTCGAGGTATTATTGAAGAATAATCTGTTAGTCGATGCAATATCCGAGAATCAAACCCACATTGTGGGATTGAAATCAACGGTATTACCCATAATTTTAAGAGCGTAGCTGATAGAAGCAACGACATCAAATTAAATTAGATAGGTTGCATAACATCAAGGTTTACAGATAATGAGATTATAGAAAATATAGTAGGAGGTGAGAGAAGTATTAAGGATTGGATAAGATCATCCCCCTGGCCCCTTCCTAGCGGGACTTAGACTCGCTTTTAGTATATATTAACAGACAAATCCAAAAATCTTTTTGCTCAGTCCCCAAAAAATTAATGTGAGCCTAAATATTATATAGTATGCTGACAATGTGGTTTTAAGTGCACGGCGCGCCGTGCACTTATGCTTTTAAAGCGGATAGCAGGCGTACCAGGCAATATTGTTTTTTTGAAAGCATCTTTGAAATATCTACCATTCACACAATCACATAGAATTCACATTCATTTAAACCAGTATTATTAATTGATTTAAATATGCATTTGTCTTATCAATTATTTTATATAATTTTTTTTGGAAATTCATTAAAATAGAGCTAATTTTGTAGCTCTATTATTTAAGGCAAAAGGAAAAAAAATGAAAGAAATGATTTTAATTGAAAATATGGTAACCGAACGTGCCCTTCAGGTGCGCCGGGACAAAGACAAAGATAACTTTGCCGAGATACCGGAATTCCGCCCTGGCGATACCGTAAACATAGCCGTAAGGGTTATCGAAGGCGAAAAAGAGCGTATCCAGAACTTCAAAGGGATTATCATTGCACGCCGCGGCGCCGGCATAAACCAGTCGTTTACAATAAGGAAAATTTCGAACGGCGTAGGTGTAGAGCGTATATTCCCGCTCTATTCACCCATGATTCAGAGTATCAAATTACTCAACAAGGGCAGGGTGCGCAGGTCGAAGCTTTATTATCTGCGCGGTATGTCCGAGAAAAAAATTCGCCAGAAACTCAAATAAAAATAACACTTTTTGTGCTATAAAGGCGGAGCGCCAATTCGCTTCGCCT
>DAINRZ010000698.1:0-2027 GCA_036741575.1 Kapaibacterium sp. (SeqCode) | reverse complement strand
AATCCGGATAACAGATTGTAATAGTTCAGGAAGGAACGGTATAGTGCCTCAGTATTCTAAGCGGATGGCTTGGAATTGCAACGAGTCGTTATTATTGCTGCAGACATGCAGTGGAGAGTTACTATTATTGGACGGTATGAACTACCAATTCATTCGCAGTATCGATAATGTTTACGGCGACGACGTATTCTGGCACAGTTCAAATCCAGGCATTATTTATTATGCAATGGACAGCATATTTTACGAATATACTTTATCGACCGGCGAACTAACGCCTGTTCGCATTTTCAGCGATTACACCTGGATAAACACAAGGGGAGAGGGTAATATGTCTAATGATTCAAGGTTTTATGCCTTTGTGGGCCAGACATATACAAATGAGGATGGAACTAAATTTGAAGGAATTATCCTGTTTGATGTAAACGAAAACAGGGTAGTGTCGCAAATGAAATTACCAAATGATTTAGTAGATTTCGACTGGGTTTCCGTATCACCCAAAGGGAGATTCATCGTCGTAGATTATGCAACTGCTGTTGCCGGCAGATACAACGGCGTCGAGGTTTACGACAGTAAT
This sequence comes from Kapaibacterium sp. (SeqCode), assembly GCA_036741575.1. GTDB lineage: Bacteria > Bacteroidota > Ignavibacteria > Kapaibacteriales > UBA2268 > DAINRZ01. Next base: position 1,453 of record DAINRZ010000698.1, on the reverse strand, counting down.
TTCAATTTCATTTGGCAAAAGCCGCTCGGAGCAGGCCACTCTGATTTGGGGACAGAGGAAAACGGCGACGAAGTTTTGGTTATGACATATTATAACGAAGAAACAAATGAAATGGAGATAAACAAATACAGGCTGTCCGACGGAGCTGAAACCAAGCTGCTGACGCATAACTGGTCAATTTACAACCATATTTCCTGCCGTAACTTACAAAGGAATGGCTGGTGCTTTGTAAGTACTTACGACGGCGAGGGCAGGCTGGCCGACGGCCAACAGGACTGGCTGCCGTTCGAGGATGAAATATTTGCCCTGAAACTGGACGGCAGCGGCCAGGTGCAAAGGCTTGCCCACCACAGAAGCAAGAGGTTTACCCCGCAAACGCCGGATTCGGACAACAGCGTATATTTTGCCGAGCCACATGCAAGCGTTAGCCCTTCGGGCAGCAGGGTAGTGTTCGGCAGCAACTGGAGGCAAAATGTAAGCAGGGAAGACGCCTTAGATACTTACATCGTAGATTTCAGGGATTGGCTGGGCGTTAATGAAAGAAAGGATAATCCTGCATATATACAGATTATGCCAAATCCGGTTTATGATTATCTCAAGATTAAATTAGATGTTAATAATAGTGAAGAAGTAAAATTCGAAATTGTAAATTCACTGGGAATTTCCATTGAACACGGCAATTATAATAATTCTAACGGCCCTAATGAGATAAATATCTCATTAATGGATCTACCCGCCGGAGTTTATTATATAAAATTTACAAAAGGTATTGAATACCAGGTGCAAAAGTTTATAAAACAATAACTATAGAATAAACTCTATGATTTTATCATTATAAGCAGCATCTTGAACCGCGAAACTGCCTTCAGGGCATGGGGAACATTCGCCGGCATTATTATAGTTTCACCCTCGGTCAGCATGAACGGCTGGCCTCCTATTCGAATTTCCACTTCGCCGTCCAATACAATTACGTAAGCGTCGAATGGCGCAGTATGTTCGCTAAGTTCCTGTCCGTCGTCGAATGCGAATACAGTCAGGTTGCCCGAAGGCTTTTTCATGAATGCCCTGCTGACAATGGTGTTGTCCTGATATTCAATAATATCCTTTAACCTGAATTTATTACCCACGAGTTTTTCATCGGGATTGCTCATATTGCCTCCTATAATTTTCATATATTTAGTCCTTTAATTGTCATTTTTTATTCTTGTTCCCGAATATTATAATCCGGGAACAAGAGATACTGTAATTTTACTTTTCGGCAATTAAGCCGTTCAATTTAACATCAATTTTATATCGCTTTCCGCATCCGAAATTCCCCCGATACCAAAGACTTCGACTAATATCCTGGCTACATTGGGGGAGAGGAAGGGCGGCAATGTCGGCCCGAGGTGGATATTTTTCACACCGAGGTACAGCAAAGCAAGAAGCACTATCACTGCTTTTTGCTCGTACC
>DAINRZ010000697.1:0-2031 GCA_036741575.1 Kapaibacterium sp. (SeqCode) | reverse complement strand
AATACTCAAAAAAGAAACCAACCAAATAATAGTATTTTACGAATTTAACCTTGACTAATAACATTTTTGAGGCTAACTAATTTAATTATTATTCTTATGGAGAAACATGAAAAATAATTTCAAAAAACTATTGCTAATCGTACTTTTTTTTCAATTTAATATTACAATTCTGTTATATTCAGAGCCATGCGATACAACAGGGAGCGAAGAGAGCTTATATGTTGATAATGAAGGATATTCTCAGTTGTCTTACTCTTTTTTAAGGAATGGTAATTTCTTTTCAATAAAAAGTATAATGAATAAAGAGTCCATATTACAGCAAGGCAGTAATATCTACTTAAAGGAAATAATCAAAGACATTGTAAGGAATTCGCAATATCTTTTGGGGCTTTCGGATGGCGCTGCAGAGGAACCATTTACAATAATAATTCAAATTCCATCATGTATGAGATGGGGGTGGAATGAGCAGATTGACTCTTGGGAATCGAACGGATGCCCTGGTGAATGCTGCACGAGAATACTGACTTTGAAAAAAAATTATCAAAAAATGGTAATCTTGAATATTTCACCTGTAAATCCTAACGATCCCACAGCTTGCCTGCCTGAAGCTGCAGAATGTTCATTTGTATGCAATATATTCGATGAAATCTCTGAAGATGAAGCAAGTGAAAATAATTGCTTTAATTATATGTGTGATTCTCCGCCGTATGTATTAACAGACAACCAAAACAATTATGTTACCTATAGCGACACAACCGGCTCAGTTAACCTATTCCCATTGTTCGCTATTCAGGATTGCGATGACTGGATAAATATTACGTTATCCCAAGTAATAAAGAAGAATGGCGATTGGAGCGGTATGAGCGACGACGATATACTATTTCACTTGATTAAATATGCTTTGAAGTATCTAACTGGAATTCGACAGAATGTAAATGTGAGATTCAGTTTGCCGTGTTTTACAAGAGTTGATAGCTTGTTAGTGTTATGCGAGACAGAATCATGTTGTTATATTGATTATCGTGTAACAAGGAACCTTGGTAAAGTATTTGCCGAAGAAATCCCATTATCGCATGAATTGCAAAGAACTTGCTACTCTAATATTCCAATTATGGACGGTACCGAGGAATTACTTGCCCTGACAAATTGTTACTTTGATTGTTATTGGAAAACAAACGGCAATGACGACATAGATGATTCTTATGAATTTATCGGTCCAACTGACGGCAGCGATTTCATTGTAAAAACGAAAAATGCCAATGGCGATCTATTAAATCGAATACTTGTTGATAATAACAGCCGGATTGATTTTAACTTAAACAGATGGAATAGCTTGCCTCAAATTTCACTCGATGCCGACCCGGTATTAGTCGATCCGAAAATAAAATTATACAGGCCAACCGGAACGAGCCAATATGAGGCTTTTCCATGGTGGATTTCTGTAACAGGTACCAGCGGAACAGGAACAAACACTTGTAACGGTACTTTCGATATATGGGCGGGCAGCCCCGCTGTTATAGGCACGGAAAATATGAACAAAGTTTTTACAATATTAAATAATGGTAATGTAGGTATTGGAGTAGATATACCGAAATCGAAATTGGAATTGAATGGCGATTTAAGGGTACATGGCATTTTTTACACAACGGAAATTATCGTAAAAGATCCGGCAGGCTGGCCTGATTTCGTGTTCGATAAGAATTACAGCCTGACATCCCTAACTGATATATCGGATTTTATTAAGAAATTTGGGCATTTACCTGAAGTTCCATCACAGGAAACTATTAAAGATGAAGGAATTAAACTTGTCGAGATGCAGAAAATTCTCCTTAAAAAAATTGAAGAACTCACATTGCACATGATAGAACTGAAAGAAGAAAACGAGCAGATTAAAAGCGAGTTGAAAAAGATAAAAGAAGAAAACAAATAGGGTGATATTATGAATTTTCTTAAAATTAAGATAAACAAAATACTATTTGCATTTTTTGCACTTTTCTTTATTCATTCTTTTTTTTCGTATTCGTCAGTCCC
>DAINRZ010000696.1:0-2034 GCA_036741575.1 Kapaibacterium sp. (SeqCode) | reverse complement strand
ATTTATTATTAGAGAGTTCGAATATTTAAAGTTACAATTTAATTTTGGTATAAATATCAATGAGGTTATCTATTGTAAAAAATGCAATACTGTCTCTAAACCTGAATCAAATAAGAGGTTTAATCTTTTAACCTTTAAAAAAGTTCCGGTGGAAGTATGCGGAAATTGTAGATCCCAATCGATAGTAAGTGGTGATACTCTATCAGGCAGGGAATTAATATTCGAGAAATTAAAAAGTAGTAAATAAGTGTAATTGAAATAATGACTCTTGTAGTCGCCCCTCTTTTCCTTATCTTTGCATATTATTATCATTATTTTTTGGGAACACAATGTACATCAGCGGAAAAAAATTAGTGGAAATGATTAGGACTGAACGTGAAAACGGCCTTACTGATAATGAAATCTATGCTAAAATAAGCCAGGAATATTCACCCCAAAAATTTATGATAAATTCTGTTTTTTTAAGATTCAGCTAATTTAATGAAACATATTCGCTTAGTCTGCCGTATAAATTAGGTTAAAGTATGTTTCATTAAATGACAAAAATGTTATGGTTAAGACTACTATTTTTTCTTTGCTGTTTAGTATCCTGAATATTACAAATTTGATTTCTGCCGAACAGATTACTATTCCCAAGGGTAATACAATTTCCGTCGATGGAAGGTTCTCGCCGGGGGAGTGGGGCGATGCCGCCGACATTTCTCTCAAACTGAAAGCCGGGCCCAGTATTAAGGTATATTTCAAGCACGATGCAAAAAACCTGTACCTGGCTTATTGCTCAAACCTTTTATCAACGAACAATGTCCGCTGCCCCGAAGTGTTGCTTGATATAAATAATGACAAATCCACTGCCTGGCTTGGCGATGACTGGTGGTTTCATGTATCGGCCACGGACTGCTACTCCAAAGGTAAGTACGGCGATTATACTACATGTAAACCCGTCCAGCCCGATTGGGAAGCAAATAATATGACCGATCCGGCCTTCATGGACACAGTAGAAGTAATCATCCCGTTCAAAACAATGGGCGTTGAGCCTGCCGGTATTGTGACTCTTGGAATTTGCTTTGTGGGAACTGATACCCAGATGGAATGGGAATACTGGCCCGCCGGCGCCGATAAATCGAAACCTTCGGGATGGGCCGATGCCCGGATTGAATTTGAACCTTCGGGAGTTGACGAAAAGGCGGCAGGCAGCTTTTTTATTAGTCCCAACCCGGCCAATAATCAAATAAATATTTCGGATGTAGAAGAAATATCTGAGGTACAAATTTATTCAACCACGGGAATTAAATTGATCGAAAGCTGCGGGGATGCCACTATTGACATAAGCGCACTTCCTGCCGGATTGTATATCGTTTGTATTTCAGGGGTAGAAGGTATTAAAACGAAGGAATTTATTGTTACCAGATAGATATCTGTTATCCCCGGGTACTAAGTCAAATTAAAGTGAATTGACAATGGATAGTTGTCAATTTGCTAAGATGGCCGGCTTTTCAGGCATTTAATCGAACTAATCCAGCACCTTCGGCAGTGGTGGTTAAATTAATATCAATAGTTGCTTCGAGGTTTCATTCGTCTCTTGAATTTTATCTCTTACTTTTTTAGATTTTTGTTATAAAATTTATTTTTACTTTTGTCTTTTTGGAAATGGCAGGAATTGAAAAATGTATAATATAAATTACGAAGATGATGGATTAGACAAGCCAAGGTCTAACTGCGGCATTTTCGGTATCTACAACCATCCCCAGGCTGCGATAATGACTTACTATGCCCTGCACGCATTGCAGCACAGGGGCCAGGAAGCATCGGGCATTACATCGATTTACTATGACGAAAAACAGAAAAGAATGCGCCAGGCTGTCCATAAGGGCGAAGGATTGGTATTGGATGTATTTTCCGATCCCGGCCTGCTGACGAACGAACTAAAAGGTACGTCTGCGATTGGCCACAACAGGTATTCCACAACGGGCGCTTCCACAAGGGCAAATATCCAGCCTTTTTCGATGCGCTACCATAGCGGCGTAGTCTCTATTG
>DAINRZ010000695.1:0-2042 GCA_036741575.1 Kapaibacterium sp. (SeqCode) | reverse complement strand
CCCCAAAACACAAATCCATTGCTATATTATTTGATAAAAATTTTTGGACAAATTTACTTGGGTGACGCATTGTCGAAGTCAGGCAAAAGGAGAATACGAAAAGTGCAGGTTTTCGGGGTGTAATTTTTCGAATTCGAGCCTCGAAGATGTTATTTTTGTGGATTGCGTTTTCGAAAACTGCAACCTGAGTCTTACTTATATGGTAAACACTGCCCTGCGCGGGGTGAAGTTTATTGAATGTAAAATGCTGGGTATGCATTTTGATGACTGCAATGATTTCGGTTTGGCTTTCAGTTTCGAAAATTGTATCCTTAATGATTCTGTATTCTATAAACTCGATATCCGGAATACTGTGTTCGATGACGTAAAGCTCCGGGATACCGATTTTACAGAGTGTAACCTTGCAGGTTCTGTATTTTCGAACAGCGACCTTGCTGGTTCCATTTTTGACAGGACTAATATCGAGAAAGCCGACTTCCGGTCGGCAATCAATTTTTCTATCGACCCCGACAAAAACAAAGTAAAGAAAGCAAAATTCTCGAATTCCGGGTTGGCCGGCCTTTTAGATAAATATAATTTAGATATAAGTTAGCATTAATTTAATGCAACTTTAAACTGATGAAATCTCTGTCATCAATACCATATTTTATTGGATTTGCCGCTGTCGATTAAAGTTATTTCAACAAAATTACGTAAATATATATAATACAATACAATTCGCCAGATACTCCCGATATTGGCAGGCAGCCTTTAGCTAAATTTACCATTGGTATTCTTTACCGACCGTGGCATGTGTTTAGGACAAAATAGTGTAAATATAACGTGAATTCGATTTGTTTCAGTTAATGGTAGTTAACACTAAGTTGCTTTCAAAAAGACAATATAGTTTGGTCCGTCTGCTATTCTCTTTACAAACGTAATGGCGCGGTGCGCCGTGCCCTTACCTTTGACTATTCAATTAACCCAGTTTTCTCAATTACTATTAATTTAAAAATAATACTGAAAAAAATATTATTTAATTTCACCTTGTTATTCAAAGTACTTTATGGGTGGAAAACTCAAATAATATGTTATCCTTACAAATTTTTATCGATTTTCAAATTAATTGCTAACTATATACGTCAAAGAAATAATAGAAATTTATTTAAAACTAAAGGCTGGCAGATTATTAATAAAGAAGTTTTTTACAAAGGGATAAGGCTAACGCCGAAAAGTTGGCCTGTTCATCCAGATTATAAACAAACTGCTACCTGCCTGCAATCCTTAGTAATCATAGACTGCAGGGCGAAAGAAAGACCACTACTTAATGAATAAACCAATATTAATCAAAAAATTACAGAAACCGGTTTCCGAGTTTGAATCTTTAAATATTATACCCCCCATACTAAAAGCATTGCATGAGGAAGGTTACGTCACACCAACTCCTATCCAGGCCCAGGCAATTCCTTTAGTCCTGAAAGGTGTAGACCTGTTGGGTTGTGCACAGACCGGTACAGGCAAAACAGCCGCATTTGCAATTCCAATTTTGCAATTATTAAGCGCCGAAAGGACTTACTCCAAAAAGAGGAAAATCAGGAGCCTCGTTGTTACGCCAACCCGCGAACTTGCTATGCAAATAGACGAAAGTTTCAAAGCATACGGAAGGCATACCGGCCTGACGGTTACAGTAGTCTTTGGCGGAGTCAGCCAGAATGCACAGGTAATTGCCCTGAAAAACGGTGTAGATATACTTGTGGCCACTCCCGGCAGGCTGTTGGACCTGATAAACCAGGGATTTATTTCGCTGAAAGAAATTCAATTCTTTGTATTAGACGAAGCCGACCGCATGCTCGACATGGGTTTTATTCACGATGTTAATAAAGTCATTGCTTTGCTGCCCGGGCAAAGGCAATCCCTATTCTTTTCGGCAACAATGCCCCCGGAAATCATCAAGCTTGCAGGAACTATATTGCATAATCCGGCCGAAGTATCGGTGACGCCAATTTCCTCGACTGTAGATATAATTCAGCAGTCGGTGTATTTTGTTGATAAAGATAACAAAA
>DAINRZ010000694.1:0-2053 GCA_036741575.1 Kapaibacterium sp. (SeqCode) | reverse complement strand
GGAGAACAGGAAATTAGGAGCCGGTATTTCGAACAGGTTGATACTTTCGGATAATGCCCCGCCGCACGACCAGTTGTCAGCCGGAGTGAAATTCCGCTCTTTTTCGTATAAATATACGCACCACAGCCTGCTGGGCGTCCACGAAACCCGAAGCGAATTCGGCCCGGATGCCGTCATCCCATCTAAATATGCCGCCACCCACAGGTTTGCTATCAGGCCCGAATGGGGCGAGATAGCTTTTTGGGAGCATGTTATATACAGCGGCAGGTATCCCGACCTTGCTTATCTGAACCCCTTAAGTTTTTTTAAGTCGCTGGAGCATTCGCTTCACGACAGGGATAATTCACTGATGGGCCTGGATGCAACTTTTCGTTTCTTGGATAATATCCAGTTCAAAGGCACATTCCTGCTCGATGATATTATATTCAGCGAGATTGGTAACGGTTATTGGGCAAATAAAACTGCTGTCAGTGCCGGACTTATTATCTCATTTATAGATAATCTGGATATTTCAATGGAATACACCAGGGTAGAGCCCTATACATATTCTCATTTCAGGTACCAGAACTCCTTTACAAACGATTCGCTTCTGTATGGTTCTTACCTGCAGCCCAATTCAGACGAGTTTGCTATATTAATGCAATACTGGCCCGGATTCAGGTATCCTGTTAAAGTACGGTTTTCTTACAGGCAGCACGGAGCCAATGTTTATTCCGGTGACGGCAAATTGCTGAAAAATGTGGGTTCCGATCCTTTTATTGCACGCCGTACCGAAGATTCGTATTTTGTTACGTTTTTAGACGGGAAAAAGTATTATATTACGAGTTTGGAATTAGAAGCAGGATATGAAATTATAAGGAATTTCAATTTGCAATTGAAATACATAGCCCAAAGTGTTAACGGCGAATTAAAACATTTGGCAAGGTTTGTATTAAGGTTTGAAGATTTTTAAATGAATAACGGGCAGTTGATAGAATTAATTTTATATGTATGCATTGGCTTCATTGCGTATACTTTTTTATTTTATCCTGTTATTCTCAAGTTTTTGTCGGTTGTTTTTGGTAAACCACTTAATACAAGCAAGGATTTCCACCCTGATATTTCTATTGTAATATCTGCCTACAACGAAGAAGAGTATATTGCCGATGCAGTGGAGTCGCTTTTTGCAACTGATTATCCTGTTGATAAAATTAAGGTTTATGTCGGCTCGGACGGTTCGGACGATAATACTTACCCGATAATCGAAACACTCTCAAAAAAGTATGCGAACCTGTTCGTATATAATTATGGCAGACTGGGAAAAAACAAGGTATTGAACAAAATCGTACCGGAAACAAATACAGAATTAGTGTTTTTTATGGATGCCGACTGCCGTGCGGGCAAGGATACTATATCGAAAATGGTGGAAGCGTTTTCGGATACAAACACAGGTGCGGTAATAGCCTCGATGAAATCAATCGATGAAGGCGGGAATGATAATATCGGGCGGCTTGGCGAGACTTTGTACCAGAAATATGAATCGGTGCTTAGGGTGGGCGAAAGCCGTATAAAATCGACAGTGAACAGCCTGGGAGCTTTTTACGGTATAAGGAGAAGCATTTATAAGCCGCTGCCGAGCGATAAAGTGTGCGACGATTATATGCCGCTGCTCGATTCCATTGCTCTCCGCAAAAGGGTAATCTTCCTGAGCGAAGCTGTCGTTAATGAAGTAAGGCGCAAATCGCTGAACAATGAAATATCGCGTAGAATCAGGTTTACAGCAGGGGCTATGTCCACAGTCTGGCATGCAAAAAAGTTATTATTGCCGAATTACGGATGGATTAGCTTTTTTCTGTTTTCGCACAAAATTGTGCGCTGGCTTACACCGGTTTTTATGATTGGCTTGCTTGCAACATCTCTCATACTGCCGTCCCAATCCCCACTAAAAATGCCTGCAATTATTATTCAGTCAGCTTTGTATTTTATTGCTCTGATAGGATGGATATTGGAGAAACTGAACCTAAAGTTTGTCGTTTTCAAAATACCTTTGTTTTTTATTACAATGAATATCGGA
>DAINRZ010000693.1:0-2063 GCA_036741575.1 Kapaibacterium sp. (SeqCode) | reverse complement strand
ATTTGATCAATATTTTTGGAATAATTTTCTAGGGTGACGCATTGTCGAAGTCAGGATAATACTTAGCGCATAGATTATTTCCTATCATTTATAAGAATCATTCTCGCAGTTAATGTGTCATTTTATAATTGGGACGAACATAAAAAGAAAATCTCTAAAAGTTTGGCGTCGAATTTTAGGTTACACAAAATAGATGAGATTATATAATGATACGATTGTTACTTTTCATTTTTATTGCAGCTGCTTTTACTAATGCTAATGCTCAAAGCCCGCTTTTCGACGTTGCTGCAGTGCGTTTCACGGAACCATCGACTCCTAAGGCCGATACAGGCAGATTCAGCGACGCAGTTTACCAGATGATCGGCGAAACGGGCAAAATAGGAATTTTGTTGAAGAATAAGGGTTCTTTGAATACAATGGATAACAAAACAAGGGTTAGCATTTACATTGAGAATGCCGAGGGAGTATTCAAGGATTTGGTATTCGATACTACGTTTAAAGCAGATATTCAATCGGGAGACAGCTCCGAAATCGAAATTCCAATGTTTTCTATGGAGAATTCTCTTATACCACAAGTGTATGATGAACTTGGCAAAAAATTCCCTATGAATAAAATACCTCAGCATTTAAATACAATGCTGAGAAACGTAACACCACGTTATAAGGTCATTGCCTCTGTTCAAAAAGATCAGGATACGACAAATAATACACTCAGCGGAATATTTCGGTTTTACGTTCAGCGTTCGCCCATTTTATTATCGGTAGAGAACTCCTTTGCCGATATTACAAATGAAACCAACCCGGATATTATTGCCGGCAGGCTGAACAGCGACTCGCTTTTGGCAGGATTTAGAGATATTGGAGTTTATTATGACATACTCGATAGAAAAGGCTGGGAAGAAAAATCTATTAATTATTTGATTTATGATTTTTTATTCTGGGCGGACGGGCATGACAAGCCATTAACTGAATTTGAAAAAAATCTATTTAAATCATACCTTGAAAGTGGGAACTCTAATAGAAGAAAAAGCTTGTCGATATGCAGCCAGGAAATAATAAGGGAAAACTTTTACGCTGACTCAGTTTGGGTAAAGAAAACATTAAATGCCAGACTATACCCAGATAGCCCAACTGATCCAAATAAAGGGCAAGTTTATTCTACTGCTGATAACCCAAAAAATTATTTAATAGGTGAAACAATAGGGAGAACAAGAGCATTTAATATTTTGAGGACCACTTTTAAAAATGGTTCCGGACCTGTCCCGGGAATGCTCGCAATATATACCGACTGGAGCGGTTTGACGAGAAGTCCAATGAATTATAATCCTGAAAGTATTACCCCATCCAACCCTTTTACTCTTACTGCCGGTGCTGCCAATATCTCAATAATATCAAATTGTATATATATTGCCGTTGATTGGAGGCATTTCGAATCTTCAAACACATTAATAAAAGCAATTTACGATTTTATAAATAGAAGCGGAAGTTCAAACCTTGAAGATCCACCTAAACAAAAGTATAATTTTATTGATGTTGACCCTTATGCATTGACTACATATCCGGGAGATACTGTTGAGTGCAGTATTATTCTTGATTTTGTCAATCAGTTAATTTTCCCTGAGTTTTATGTGAAATTAGAAAATAAAATTGAGAATTCTATTGATACAATTTCCTATAAGAAAACAATATATGAATATGATTATAAATATGCAATCCCCTCAACTATTCAACCAGGAATCTATTATATTAATTTAACACCTCTGACAATAAGGCCCTTTACTATCTCATCAAGAAATATTCAAATCACCGTCCTGCCTGATTCTACAACTATCAGTGGTGATAATGATATTTGCCAGTACGATACTACTGCCTACAAACTTACTGGCCCTAACAGGTCATACTCCTGGGCTACCACCGGAAAGATAATAGGCGATAATACCGGCAAAGAAATAAAAGTTTTATGGGATGAACCTGGCAGCAAAACTATTACCCTGACTCAAAAAAATAATGTAACCGGTACGATAAAAGAGTTTGAATATTCTGTTGAAGTCAGGCCTGTCCCC
>DAINRZ010000692.1:0-2070 GCA_036741575.1 Kapaibacterium sp. (SeqCode) | reverse complement strand
TTAATATAATCTATCGATGAAATATCCTGTATCGATAATTCAATATTTTCTGGCAGGATTTTTTTTGCATATTTTACATTGCGCGAAACCTCGGAAAACAAATCTCTGTTATCGGCCCTGGAATCCACCCACGAAAAAGAGAATCCTCCTGAATCGGAAGGAATATTGCTTTTTTCGGTTAAATCGACGAAACAACTGTTTGCTTCGATTAGCGAAATTTTCATTAGTTCATCGATAAACGGAGAACGGACAAGTTCCTCGGTTCCAAAATATTTTGGATAAGTAATAAAAATACTCTTTGCAGAATTTTCGTAAAGGCAATCGTTGCCTGCCAGGAAATTATAAAACTGGAGCCTTTCGGCCTGCAGAAACCTTTTCTCCGTTTCGGGCAGTTCCTTGCCCAGGAAATATTCGGGGACATAAGCCATTGGAAATTCTCCATCGACGGCCCCGCACAGGATTTCTGCCCGGAATGCCATTCCCCTCGTTTGTTCGACCGATGTGACTGTTACGCCGAATCCCGGTTTTTCTTTAATCTGGTATTTCTGCGCAAGCACAGCCGTTTTGAATTTTGCGGCAAGCAGAGCCGAATCGAATTTTTTGCCGGGGAACCTGTCGTTCAGAATATAAACAAACTCATCGAGTATCTTGATTAATTCATCGGCCGCTTTCAGGTCGAGTTCCGTTTTCTCGAGTTTCATAGCCTTACCCGTATTGGCATTGCCGCTGCTTTGTTCGGTGCTCTTACGGTAAAGTTTCTCGATATTGCCGGCAATATCAAATTTCTTAATTATTCCGTCAACTATTTTGTCTGCAAAAGCTGCAGGAGTCATCCTCGAATCAATTTCGGGCACAATCTGAGTGATTGAATTGAAATCCGAGGCAGCTTTTTTCAGCGATTTCAGCCCGGCTTTCAGATAGTCCGTTTCCATCGTATCAGTATCTTCGGCAGACTGCAGTTCCGAGAGCCTTGAATGCAAAAACATGATAACGCTGTCCAGCCGTTTCGCCCAGAAATCCTTGCCGCCTCTCTTTTTTCCTCCAACAATCCTCATTTTGAGAGCAACATCGATGAGGTTTGCAGTATCGGGTAAGTTATCGCCGCCGCCGGCGCTCCATTTAAATGTCAGGTAGGGGCTTCGGACGGCTTTTTGCAAATCCTTCAGCCGGTATCCTTTCAGGCAAAGGTCGAGTACCGAAAACACGGCATTAACGACCGGAGACGCCGAAAGTTCGTGCCTTTGGGTGATATTATATGGAATACCGTAGAGCGGCATGGTTTCGCGGAATAAAGGGGCATAGTTTTCGGGCCGGCGCGAGACGATGCAGATTTCATGCGGCTTCAGCGCCTTTTCGGAACAGAGGTATTTGACCAGCCTGCAAATTGCATTAACCTCGGCAAGTTTGTCTTTGGCAGCCATTATTAAAATATTTCTGTGAAGGCTGCTGTGCCTGATATCGCATTCCCGGTTGAAAAGCCACCGCCTGAGGAACTGCTGCTCTGCTGCATCAACACCGGCACTGATTTCCGGCTTATCAGATAAATTATGCAAAAGCAGCCCTCCTTGGGCCAGTTTTTGTATATTGTATTCCATGTGGCTGAACAGCGGCCCGTTATTGGCCGAATAATCCAGTTCTATTGCCATAGGGATAGCGCTTTCGGCAAAATTCAGCAGAAACTCAGTTTCCGGGGGTCTGAATTCTGTGAATCCTGCCAGATAAACATACTTAATTCCTTCGAAAAATTTATCCGCATGGTTCCCGGCCGAATCAAAATCAAGTGTACCGTTTTTTATACCGAGGTAACGGTTTAGTTCATTAAATATATTGTAACTATCGGTAAACCTGTCCCCTTGAAGCGCTTTGTAAGAACGGTAAAGTTTAGCAATATCTCCCAGTTTTGGGATATCAGTGCCTTCCCCGGGATTATCTAAGTCTTCTTTCAGGTTTGCCGGAGTAATTCCGTCTTCGGCCAGGCCGTTTATAATACTTACCAGCCTTTTCATAACATGAGGAGCAAGGCTGGCGTCTTTTCCGGCAAAAAAACTAAGCCCGGCATTTGTGGCTGCT
>DAINRZ010000691.1:0-2071 GCA_036741575.1 Kapaibacterium sp. (SeqCode) | reverse complement strand
TTGCTCTTTTAATAGCGTTTTCGATTCGTTTAATAGCAAGGGGATATTCCGCCCTGATATACAAATATCCTTTTGCCGAGCCCATTGCATAAGCGCCAATTGTCATACCTTCAATAATGCTGAACGGGTCGCCTTCGAGTGCGCTGCGGTCCATAAAAGCGCCAGGGTCGCCTTCATCTGCATTGCATATTATATACCTTACAGTATCTGTAGGATTATCGTTAATTACATTTTTCCATTTAAGGCCGGTGGGATACCCGCCGCCGCCCCTGCCGCGCAGCCCCGAAGCCAATACTTCGCGAACCACGAAATCCTTGTCGCTCCTTTCTAAAATATCGGCCAGGGCTTTATATCCGTCTGCATGCAGGTAGTCCTGCAGGCTTTCAGGGTCAATAATGCCGCAGTTGCGCAGAGTAAACCTTGTCTGCTTGTTGAAGAACGATATGTCTCCGTAAGCCTTGAAGAACTCCTCTGTTAAGTGCTCAGTGTGTACTATATGATCTTCGATAATAGTATTTTTAACGAACTGGCTTTCAATAATTTCATCGAGCTCGGATTCGTCCCTGAACCTATAGATGATATTTTCGGGGAATACCATGAACACGCCGTATTTACCTTCTTCTGTCAGGGAATTCAACGCATAATTGCCGCCCGACATAATCTTGACCGAGTTTTCCGGTAAGCCTTTTTCGTTAATTTTTTCTTTGAGCAGGTTTAGCCACGAAAGCGACGTTTTTCTGTCGGTAGTTTCCGAGGCAAAACTTATTACATGTGAATAAAGAATATCAGTTTTTTTATCGAGCATAAGCGAAGCCACCGGTTTGCTGCCCAGAATATGGTCCTGGAATATCCTGGAAACAAATTCCGGCTTGACCTGCTGATATTTTACTGAAATCTGGTGGGGTATAAAAACCCCGACGATTGGTTCCTGCGAGCATCGGCCTGTGCAGCCTGTCTGCTTCACAACTATGTCACTTCTCCCGGAAGCATTAATCAATTTAGTGAATTCATCGCGGACACTGTCGGAGCCGGCTGCTTTTTCGCAGGTTGCCGAACCTACCTGGATAATAATCTGATTGCGACTGACAGCGTCGAACGAGGCGGGATTGATCTCTTGCTTCAGCTTGCTAAAGTTATCAAGTACTACACCCATAAACCTTTTTCCTTGCCGTTATAAAACGGCTATTTTTAAAAAATCATATTTACCGGATTCAAAATTATGAAACTAAAAGTCATTGCCAAAATATTTTTAATTATTTTAAAATAAAAGAATTACATTAATTATACTTTAGCTGTCGCTAAATAATGAATAAAAAAAAGGGGCATCCTGAGACGCCCCCCTTTAAGTCCGAAGCGGTGGTTAAGGGCTAAGTTATTTTACTACCGAGAAGCGTTCCACTACCACTTTGTTTCCAAATCTCAATTTAATAAAATATACACCACTTGTGAGACTTTCAATTTTTATCCTGTATTTTCCGGCTATATCGGCAGGCATTGCATTTTGTTCAATAATTCTTCCCGACTGTTCGAAAATTTCCCACGAAAATGCCCGACGGGCCTTATCTTCTACAAAAATTTCGCTGGCAGCCGGGTTTGGATAGATAACTATACTTCCAGTTGATTCATCATCGAAAACATTATTAATTACTGAATTAATTGTAATATTCACCCTGTTATCGCCCTCGGGTACAGAATTTGAAACAAAAGAAATTTTATCTTTGATTTCTGTTTTCGATTCCGTGCTTGGCACATAAATCAGGTTAGCAGCAAAGCTCTCGCCGGGATTTAATACTAAAGGATTTTTCTCCGAAAGGCTGTCCTTTATTTTTACAACTATATCGGAGTTCACCGGCGGTTCGAATCCAGTAATTACCAGGTTGTCTTCGCCGCTGTTGCTGATATTGAAATCGGCGGAATATTTATTGCCGAGGTAAACCTTCGAAAAATTGACGTCGTCGGCTGATATTACAGGCCTGATACCGCTTCCTGTAACAATAAGCATATTATCGCCGGACAAATCAGAGTTCGATTCAATTAACAATGTATCCTGATAGGTAATTCTTTTGCCGGG
>DAINRZ010000690.1:0-2074 GCA_036741575.1 Kapaibacterium sp. (SeqCode) | reverse complement strand
ATTGAATATGTTTCGGGTAATTCATTAAAAAAAGTTGAAATTTTACATTTTTAATTCGTTTCTTATCAAATGTTATTGTTCAATTTAATTATTAGGCGCAATTAATGAATAAAAAGGTCTTATTCTTTGTAATATTTATTACGGAAGTTAGTTTATGTTTCAGCCTGGCTGGGGATAAAGATGCGGGCAGTATCGTAAAAACCATCGAAGAATCGTACAAAAAGGTAAAGGATTATACATGCACGATGTACAAAAAAGAGCTTGTAGGGGGTAAATATATCGAGCAGAAAAATATTGCTTACAAACACAGAAAACCTGATAAATACTATATGAAATGGACCGAAGGCGACGACGAAGGAATGGAAGTGATTTACGCGGGCAAGAAGTACGGCAACCAGATATATGCCCATCCGGGCGGGGCTTTCAAGTTTATTGTAACAAAATTAGACCCAAAAGGCAGCATGGCGATGAATAATAACCGGCACAATATACTCGAGTCGGACTACGGATTTATCGTCGGCCTGATTTCTACCAATTTCAGCAAAGCGCGAGCCAACGGCGAGGGTAGTTTCAAGGTTGAGGAGAGTAAGTCGCAGGCATTGGGCGAAGGACTGGTAATTACGGCAGAGTTCCCCAGAGGGAAGGGATACTACGCCGGCAAAATTGTCCTGTTCCTCGATAAAAAGCTCGACCTGCCCACGCAGTTCAAGGTTTTTGACTGGGACGGCAAGCTTATCGAATTTTATAAATATTCGAATATTAAAGTCAATCCCGGACTGAAGGATATCGATTTCGATATCGATAACCCGGAGTATAATTTTTAGGGATTGGGGATTGAACCAGAAAAACAACAAGTAATTATGTTTCTTATCTTTTGCGGTTATTACATTTATTTATATTATATTAAAAGTTAAAAGCAATATCTACTTTATAATCTCTATTACATCGATAATCTGGGATTTTTCGTTGTACACGGTGATTTTGAACGATGCCGGCTTTACTTCGGCAAGTGCGAAATTATATGATTTGGCCGATTTAACGGTATATGTGTCTTTGGCTGGGCTGTAAAGCGGCGCACCGCCTCCGCCGATGATCAGGTGCCTGATGCCGTCCACAAAATTATGCTGGTAGAAATGTGAATGCCCGTTGAAAACAAAATCGAATCCGGCAGGCACGAGAACAGATTTCGTAAATTCCTGCATTTTTTTGTCGGGGCCGTGGCCGCCCGCACCGTATGCCGGTGCATGCCACGAAGCTGCTTTCCACTTTTTCCGAGTTGATTTGACAGCGTTTACGGCGAATTCATATTGTTTGCTGCCGGGTTTAATATCCTCGTTGCTGTTTAGGACAAGGAAAAAGGCATCGCCGTATTCGAAGGAATAAAAGAACTGGCTGCCCGAAGGAGATTCGGGCGCTTCTAAGAATGCTTTGGTGTTGGCGCCGGAGCCTTCGTGGTTGCCTACATTGTTGAAAAAGGGCACATTTTTGATTAAATCCAGTTGCCTGTCGATAAAGAACTCCCTCATCCAGGTTTCGTATTTGCCGTCGGCGCATAGGTCGCCCGTATATACTGAAAAATATGGGTCTGCTTTCTTAAGCCCGGTAATAACCATAGCATGGACGTCGGGATTGGAGCGGCAGTCGCCGAATATCCCAAACCTGAATGGCGCGCCCGGGCCGGCGGCGGTCCTGAATGTCTCATTGCCAGTCGATTCGCCGTCCTGTGTTACTTTGTAGTTGTAAACTGTGTTCGGCTCGAGACCTTCGAGTTTTATCCTGAATACAAACCTCTGCTTGCCCTGGGGTTTCAGGAATTTTGTGCCAACAGACTGTTTGCCGTAATCGGCTGTTTTCCCGAAATCAACAGTAACGTCGCTTTTGGTGTCGCACACTGCCATCACGACTATACTGTTTTGTGTGACGGCCTGCAGGTACGGCTGCATCTTGATTTTTGCATTAAGGCATGCCGAGGCTGCCAAAATGAGCCCCGAGAGAACGAAAAACCTCACAAACAAAGACTTAATGTCCCTAATCATATATTTAACCAAAAAAAAGTTCCAAAAATAATCTGCAA
>DAINRZ010000689.1:0-2075 GCA_036741575.1 Kapaibacterium sp. (SeqCode) | reverse complement strand
ATCCATTAAAACACCAATTATTCAATTATTAAAAATCGAAATTAAAAAATGACAATATAAAAATTTTAATGCTAACGGATTAAATAAAAAAATCAAAGCATGTGATAAAAAGTATTTTTTGAAGTGCGGAGTTAATTCATTTCTTGCTAAACTATTTTGTTTTCGATACGATAATCTGACTAAAAGATTTACTAAGCAGGGAATTATTATGACAAGCGACTTCAAGTTTAATGATCAGTATACTGAGTATGCAGATGCGGCTCGCTCCCCTATTGAGCAAATAATGGTTGATAAATGGAATATCGAGACAGGCACAGACACCCTTAGTGTATTAGATGCCGTGCCCGACCTTATTCTTATACTTAACTCAAACCGACAGGCAGTTTATGCCAACAAAGCTGCCATTAATTATATCGGCCAAAGAACAGGAAGGCCGGTATATGGACTAAGGCCGGGCGAGGCGATTGGATGCGTTCATGCTTTCGAAACCGGTTCTGGTTGCGGCACATCGCATTTTTGTTCTACCTGCGGGGCAGTCAATTCGATTCTTCAAAGCATCAAAGGAACGGCTAATATGGAAGAATGCCGAATTACCGAGACAATAACAGGCGAACCGCTTGACCTAAGAGTTTGGACCACGCCGGTATCCATTAAGGATGAAACTTACAATATCTTTGTTTTCAGTGACATTGCCAACGAAAAAAGAAGAAATGTACTGGAAAGAATTTTCTTTCATGATATTCTTAATCTGGCTGGCAGCCTCAAAGGGCTTGCTTTTCTTTTCCATGAACCAGAAGAGGATTTTAATGAACTGATAGGTTTGCTCGAAGAAGTTTCCACAAACCTGATAAGTGAAATCCAGGCACAGAAAATCCTGCTCGATGCAGAAAATGAAAAATTAGATGTGGTGAAAACCCGTATAGATTCTCTGTCTGTAATTAAATCTGTTGCCAATATCTATAGGAAACACAATGCAGCCACAGGAAGAACTATCGTAATTGACGAGGGAAGCAGACAGTTTGAATTTAGTACCGATGTTACTCTGCTCAAGAGGGTTTTGGCCAATATGACCAAAAATGCCCTCGAAGCATCCAGGGATGGGGGCAAAGTGTCAATCAAATCTGAATTACACGAAAACCAAGTTACATTTTCGGTTCATAATAATGAAGTAATGCCCGAAGAAATCCAGTTGCAGGTTTTCCAGCGATCATTTTCAACCAAAGGCATTGGAAGAGGCTTAGGTACTTACAGTATCAAACTATTGGGTGAGAAATACCTTGGAGGCAAGGTTGGATTTGTGTCGGATGAAAACACAGGGACTACGTTCTTCATTCAATTACCTGTTAATGAATCCTGATGCCCTGCTACGCTGGTATTTCATTCTTGACTTATGATTTTTATTAACTCTTATAAGATTCGATAAATGAATAAATTAGAAATATTCATATCAATTTTCATTAATAATTCTTAATTCATACCGATAATAATGTATTATGTTGATATTTGATTGATGGAAAAATGAGCAAAGACAGGTTTAAAAAATATGAAGCATTTGTGGCCGGATGTTTCCTGGCAAGCAATATCGACGGAGATTACAGCCCCGAAGAACATAAATTAATTTATGAAAAAGTGATGCTCAACGGTGAAAAGCTGGCAATAAAGGTTGATCACAACGATTACCACCGCAAATGGAACTATTTCAGCTCAAAAGGCGGTTATCAAAGGCTTGAAAGTGAAATTCTGAATACCCTGAAAAACTGTCCTAAAGATTTTGTAACGAAAGTAGTCGCCCATATGGAGAATATCACTTATGCAACAAAAAACCAGGCAAGCGGCAGATGGCAAGACGAAAAGGAAGAGGCGCTGATTAACAGGTTTGTAGAAAAACTTCACCTCGACAGGAATGAGATTAAATCCTTAAGGCTCGAGATATATTAAACCTCTCGTTACTTCTGTGATATAAAATTATAGTCAGGATTCAGTTGAAAATTATGTAAAAATTATTCCCGTTGAATATTTTACCTAATTACGATAAATTTACCTGAATATTTCGAAATACCTGAATTTACACAACA
>DAINRZ010000688.1:0-2084 GCA_036741575.1 Kapaibacterium sp. (SeqCode) | reverse complement strand
TTATTTCATTTCGAACTATATCCGGGATATCCGTAACCTTAATGTAACAATTATTCACAATACAAAGCCGCTGATACTTTCAGAGGATAGAGTCAATCTAGACAAGGCTATAAAAGAACTGGCAAAAATCAATGAAATCAGGATAACAATTATTGCCGGAGACGGCAGAGTAATATGCGATTCGGAAAAGGACCCCGCCAGAATGGAAAACCACGCTAACAGGCCCGAAATTATCAGGGCAAGGCAGCACGGCTCTGGCGATACAATAAGATATAGCCATTCAGTTAGCGAAGGCCTGCTTTACGATGCCGTTGCAGTGAAAAACGACGAGGGGGGTATTGCTGCATTCTCCAGGATTAGCGTCAGGGTTAGCAGGATCGATGCTCTGTTGTCCTCTATATCTATCGAAATTATAACTCTTGCCGTATTCGGGCTTGTAGTTGCTTTCCTGCTGATTTTCCTCCTTGCCAGGACTGTTACCAATCCTATTAAAAAACTTGTCGAATCGGCAAAGCTTGTGGCTCAGGGCGATTTTTCCGTCAGGGTTTATTTGAACAAAAGGGATGAACTGGCAAGCCTTGCAAACAATTTCAATGCTATGGCACAGAAGCTCAGCCAGCTTTTCGAGCAGAATTTCAGGCAGGGCGAAAAACTGAACACCATTTTTAAATCGATAAAGGACGGTATCCTTGTTATCGACGAAAACAACCATATTGCCTTAGTCAACGATTATACCCAAAGCGCCCTTTCAATCAAGGAAACAACCGAGAGGTATTATTGGGAAATTATCACCGACCCGCATTTCAGGAAGCTCGTCAAAAAAGTTCAAAACTCCGGGCAGCCGCAAATAAGGGAAGTCATTATTGGCAAGCGCAATTTCCTGGCCAGCGCCAGCCGCATAGAAGCAGAAAAACAGATTGTTATTATCCTGAGCAATATCGACGAAATGAAAAAAGTTGAGACAATTAAAAGGGATTTCGTCGCCAATGTGTCTCACGAACTTAAAACTCCACTCACTTCGATAAAAGGATTCGTTGAAACCATGGAGCAGGATATCGATGAAGGAAACAAACATTACCTGCAGATAATAAAAAGGCAGACCGACAGGCTGATTAATATCGTCCAGGATATACTCCTGCTGTCGCAGGCCGAAAGCAGCGAAACAAAGCTGGAGTTTGTCGATTTGGATTTGGAAACCCTACTGGCTAATACCCTGAAAATGCTTAATCCGAAGATTGTATCCAGAAATCTGGATGTCGTCAGGGATATACATCCCGGCTGCAAAACTATTCGGGGCGATGAATACCTTTTCGAGCAGGTTTTTATCAATCTCATTGACAATGCTGTAAACCATACCGACAAAGGCACTATCGGCTTCAAAGCTTATAAAAATGATAATAATGCTGTCCTCGAATTTTCAGACACCGGCGCCGGCATACCCGAAAACCAGATAGGAAGGATTTTCGAGCGGTTTTATACCGTCGATAAATCGCGTGCCAAGACAATATCAGGAACCGGCTTAGGGCTGGCAATCGTGAAGCATATCGTCCAATTGCACGACGGTACAATAACATGCGAAAGCGCCGTCGGTATCGGTACTACTTTCAGGATTATACTGAATAATCAATAGAAAACGTAAGTATATTATTTTGAGATCAAATGGTTTTATTCCAGATTTTCATGTATAAATTTCTTTAAAGTATTTTGCCGTTCTTTAAGCATTTGTCCTTCAATTTCGGGGGAAACAAAACTCGAATCGATGGCTCTGATTCTTTGGTAAACTTTGAATACCTCCAGTGTTCCGTAATAATTGTTCTCCTTAATATTTTCGCCTTTTACGGCATTTTTAATACAGCCTGCCAGAAAAGCGGACAGTATCACACCCTGCCAACCTTGATTCTTTATTTTTGTGAGCCATGGGGTAAGGGAATCGCTTATAACAATAAACACACCTGGTTTTACTGTAAAATTGAAGAGTTTGCGGTTGTTATCAATACGAATATCCCTTGTAGTATCAATTGGATTATTTTCAATTTTCGATATAAGGCTTAATATTTCTGTAGTAGCCCTGCCCGAATATTTAT
>DAINRZ010000687.1:0-2084 GCA_036741575.1 Kapaibacterium sp. (SeqCode) | reverse complement strand
GGGATACTGTAAATATCAATTACTCTTGTTTTGTCAATCTGAAACCGATAAACTGGGATTCTCTCGGTAAATCTATACGTAACGAATTAGCCCAGGGCGTTAGCAAGGGTAAGTTTGCCGGTATCATGTGTATGCTTACTGGCATATTAAATGACGGCCACACGGCCTTATACGACAGAGATATACGCTGGTTGCCGCCGACTTGGGGCTATCCTGCAATCATCGAAGATTCCAAATACCAGTTCCCCGCTTGTTTAACTGTGGAGGGCGACAGCGCAGTTGTTGTTTACCATGCTCCTGATGGCAATGTTTTCAACCTGAAACCGGGAGATATTATCCTTGGGTATAATCATAAGTCTGTAGAATTCCTTACCGGACAAGTAATGAGGCACAGGCTGCCTAATTACACTTTATTCGGTTCGACTTATACAGCCACTCACCACCGGTTGCTCACCAACGTTGCTGCTTCGTGGTTTTTGTTCGATACAGTTAATATACTGAAAACCGATGGCTCACTCGAAAATTACCCCGTTTCGTTGATGGAGGGGCAGGAAATCTGGAATAACTGTTACGAGATGATACCTCCGGAAGGGATTAAATATCCCAATATTAACAGCATATACCAGGGTGATATGATACGATCTACAGTGCTTGATGGGCTGTCAACAGGTTATGTCGCTTTGTTCAGTTGCCTCGATTTCAGCGGCGATTCTCTGTATAAACATGTAAAATATTTGATCGAAGAGAAAAAAGTAAGGGCGTTGATAATTGATATCAGGACAAATTTTGGCGGCACTATATTAGCATTCGATAAAACACTGAAATACCTTAAAAAAGGCAATACGCTGAATTGGCTCGGCTGCGCAACAAGGGCCGATGAAAAAGACAGGCTTGCAATGTCCATGAATCCATATACGATTCAGGGCTATAATATTTACGATGATGATGAATCCTGCTTCGCGGGCCCTGTAGCTTTGCTTGTCGGGCCAAATGCAGTTAGCGCCGGTGATATTTTGCCTGTTTGCTTCAGTCATTTGAAAACATTGAAGTCATTCGGCAAACCAACAGCCGGTGCTTTCGGGTCTATTAATTCCGTTGAATTGGGTGGTGGTGATACTTATATGGGAGTATATCAAAGTGGCAATTTCTATGAGCCCTCGAAGCCGGGTATTTTACTTTCTCATCTGGAGTACCCGGTCGATGAAATGGTGTGGTTTACTTCTGAAGGGTTAGCAATGGGCAAAGATGATGTAATGGAAGCGGCAAAAGCCTGGATATATAGTTTAAATTCCGATGTTGTTCAAGCCAACGATAGCTGCCCAATTACAATGTCTTATACTAATTCCGGTATTGTGCTAAAATCCCTGCAAGATGAAATCGATGCCGATAACATAGAAATCTACAATATGGGGGGTGTCAGGTTAACTGACAGGGTTTATATTAACTTCGCAGGCAACAGTATAGATATCGATTTCGGCAGCCTGGCACCGGGCGTTTATATCCTGACATACAGGCAAGGCCATAAATGGTACTACTCGAAAATAATGGTTTACAGGTAGAGCCGGTACAGCGATCGAAACAGCCGGCAAATGATGAAAACTAAGTTTAATTTGTGCCGTGAATTTTGGGGTTCAACGCTTGAAGAATTGATTTTTTGTATTATCCAACAGCAGAATCCGAGCATATAGTAAAATTTTACGGCACAGATTAATTCATTGTGGGACATTCAATAAGTTTTTTATTTATCGGCGAATTATTTCCTATTAGCGAGTCTAAGTCCCCATTAGAATGAGTCTGGGAGACTATTCCTGGATTACTTTATGGGTTATAACCTGGAGTTTCATTAATTCATCTCATAACAAATATAAGGTTTTATAACGGTTTGTATGGGTAAATAAACGAATTGGTAATCATGTGAAATATATCACAATACGAAAATTGAACAAATCAAAAATCTGTTTAATAAATAATGTTAACACAATCTCTGTTTACACAATAATTGCCAACCATGTATATTGACAGATAAACAGCAGTAGTTAAAAGCGCCCTTTGATTCATCCCGGATTTGCAAGGGAGCAAGCTCC
>DAINRZ010000686.1:0-2091 GCA_036741575.1 Kapaibacterium sp. (SeqCode) | reverse complement strand
TTCGGTAATTCCAATGCCGAGAATACTCAGGTTGCCGGCTTCTTCGTCGGCAGTTGCAATAATGGCGCATACCTTCGAAGTCCCGATATCCAGGCCTGCCGTAACCTTTGGCTTTTCGGGTGCTGGCGAGCTTTTTATAAATTTTAATTTCGACATATTTGAATCTTTCCTTTTTATTTAAAAAGTTATATTCCTTAATATTAACTAAAGTTAACCACCACCTGGTTATTCCATCTTACATCAACATAATTCACTTTTGCAGGAACAATTCCCGGCATTTCATGCTGCCAGAACACCGACAGCTTATTAAGTTTCCGGCATGCGTCTTCGGCGGTGCCGAAAAATATCCTGATACCGAATCCGGAACTTATCATTTCGTATGTTTTCGAACTGGTATTGCATATCATTTCCGAAATATTCTGCTGGATGAACTCGCATTCGGGGCGGGCCAGGCACTGCAGAATATCTATGGCGCCGATTTTTGATAACTCGCCTGTAGTATATCCCGTTTTATCGAGCCTGATAACCGGAAGGTTGATAAACTCGGGCAAGTGTGCATAAGGCAGCAATGTGCCGTCGGTGCAAACAAAGCCCGGCATGCCCGAAGCATCTATGATTATTGCCGATGGCTTTTTCTCCTTAATCTCGATTATCAGTTTATCGCTTCCCTGAAATGAAACAAAAGCATCGGATACGAATGGATTCTTTTTCAAAAAGCTGCTGACATTGAATATTACATCGCTGCCTTTCGAGGTATCGACCATCTTCCTGACGCCTTCAGACACAACTTCATCGTAAGAAAGAGCCTGGTTGCCCGTGACTTCGATAACGCCGATTACCCGGTTTTCCTCGAGGCTGTTGGCCAGAAACACGATAGAAACTATAGCTGCAATAAGCAGGAATAATTGTATTACCGCAAGTTTTCTCCCTCTTATTTTCTTTTTAGCTGCATCCATAAAAATCAAAATAATTTTCAGCCGAATAGCGCCGGTTCTGCATCCTGGGGACTTTACCGATTGCCGGGCATAATTGCATACAGCAGGCCGAAACAATCACGAAGTCTTACATGTATTGCCCATCCATGGCCAAATGTCCCAAACAGCGCATAACTACTGCTGATTTTATCACGATTTGAAATTCCTCCCCCTCTGCTGCCAAGGTGAATTTCATTTTTTTCAAAGTTACATTACAATAAAATAATTAGCAAGGATTTTTTTCAATTATTCAAACTTTTTTACTTAAATAACTTAGACTTACCTAAATTACAAATTAACCATACTTAACATTTTCAAATCTAACAAAATATAGTTTACCATGCTAATATTATTTAAAATTAAAAATTTTTAATCAATAATCCAAATCTTTATGCATATCATTTTATCGGCATATTATAACGATACTTAACCTTTAGATACATGGGATTTTTCCACCGTCAACTGCTATTGAGCTTCCAGTTATATAGCCAGCATAATCCGAAACGAGGAAAGCTGCCAGCCAACCTGCTTCTTCGGGTGCCCCAAATCTGCCGGCAGGAATTGTTGCCATCATGGATGCTTCGATTTCCGCTGTACTTACCATGTTTTTTACTGCATTCGACTGAATAATCGATTCGAGCCTGCCAGTCCTGATATTACCGGGCAGAATATTATTTACGGTAATGCCGTTTGGAGCAAGTTCTTTGGAAAGGGTCTTGGCCCAGCTTGCCATGGCCCCCCTTACTGTATTTGAAACGCCGAGGTTGTCTATAGGAGTCCTGACGCTCATCGAAATGACATTTATTATCCTGCCCCAATTTTTTTGCTTCATATACCCGGCTATCATTTGAGTAAGCAGATGGCTCGAAATAATGTGCTGGTTGAATGCACTCAACAGCCTGTCCGCTGATGAGTCGAGCAGCGCTCCCATAGCTGGGCCGCCTGTGTTATTGACAAGGATGTCGTAATCAAAACCCTTTCTACCAATAATTTCGGAAAATTCACCCGGATTAGCAGAATCGGCCTGGATAGCCCTGTGTTCCAGATTACTGATACCCCTGAGTTCGGAAAGTATTAGTTCAAGGTTATCGGAATTGCGCGATACAGCAGTAACTTC
>DAINRZ010000685.1:0-2091 GCA_036741575.1 Kapaibacterium sp. (SeqCode) | reverse complement strand
CAGCGAGCGCCAGTTCGAAGATGCCTTTAAAGCCGGCAGGGTTAAGCAGATAATAGTTTTCGAAGAAGGTTTCCAGGATGCTCTCGGCAAAGAAGGCAAGGCAAGAGTACAGGTTATTAACGACGCCAGCAATCCAAACATGGCAACCCAGTTGAATGCTTATGTTTATTCTATAATAAACGACTACATTGCCGGGCTGAATGCCGATGAAGGCAATGCAACAGCAATGATTAAGCCTGAGACCCGAATGCTGTTTAATCCGGAACTGAAAAGCGTATATCTTTTTGTACCCGGGCTTATATCCTTCATTCTTCTCCTTGTCTCTACGCTTATGACATCGATAGCAATAACCAGGGAATCGGAGCTGGGCACCATGGAAGTGCTGCTCGTTTCGCCGCTCAAGCCATCGACTATAATCCTTGGAAAGGTAGCGCCATATATTCTCATTGCACTGCTCAATGCTGTATCCGTAATTGGCCTCTCGCTTGTGGTATTCAAGCTGCCTTTCAACGGCGACCCGCTACTGTATTTCTTTGAAATATTGCTGTTCGTCATTACGGCGCTCGCCCTGGGCATATTTATTTCTACAATAGCCAAAACGCAGCAGGTGGCTATGATGGTTTCTCTTGCCGGGCTGATGATGCCATCTATCCTTCTTTCCGGCTTCATATTCCCTATCGAGAATATGCCGTGGATTTTGCAGTTAGTCAGCAATGTAATACCATCCACTTGGTTCCTTGTTATTGCTAAAGGCATAATTCTTAAAGGGATTGGGATAGAGTACCTGTGGAAAGAAACCCTGATTCTCGGGGGGATGTGCTTATTCTTCATTATCATCAGCATCCGTAATTTTAAAACAAGGCTCGAGTAAGGGAGACATATGAGGACTATATTTCTGATATTACAAAAAGAATTTCTGCAATTGAAGAGGAACAGGCAGATGCTCCCGATTATTTTCGCACTGCCGGTTGTGCAGCTACTGCTGCTTTCATATGCAGCGACGCTTGAAGTGAAGAATATCAATACATTTATAATCGACAATGACAATTCAAGTTTTTCGGAGCAGTTAATCAGAAAACTCGAAGCCTCGCAAAGGTTTACAGTTGTGAATACCGGAAGCAGCGAATACGAAGGCATGATTTCGCTGGCAAAAGTCGAATCGAGGCTTGTGCTAAGGATTCCTTCCAACTTTGAATCAGGCCTGGTTAGGGAAAACTGGGCATTGGTGCAGACTCTTATTAATGCCGAAGACCCGGGCACTGCCGGCCTGATACAGGCATATACACTCAATGTGCTGACTGATTTTAACAGGGATGTCGTTACCAACCTGAAATTGTTCAATCCGGCTATGACCCCCAAAGTTGCCGATATCCACGAAAGATACTGGTACAACACCGAAATGGATTACAAGAAGTACATGGCGCCGGGCATACTCGTGGTGTTGATAACCTTTATCGGCATGTTCCTCACAGGCATGAACATAGTACGGGAAAAGGAAATAGGCACTATCGAGCAGCTCAACGTAACTCCCATAAAAAAGTACCAGTTCCTGGCCGGCAAGCTCATTCCCTACTGGATAATAGGCATGGCAGAGCTGTCGTTCGGGCTGGCGCTTGCCAAGCTCTTTTTTGATATTCCCATGCAGGGCAACCTGCTGCTGTTGTTCGGGCTGGCGGCGCTTTACCTGCTTGTGGTGCTCGGCGCGGGTCTGCTTATATCTACTATTACCGAAACACAGCAGCAGTCTATGTTCCTTTCCTGGTTCTTTGCTGTCATATTCGTACTTATGTCCGGTTTGTTCACCCCGATAGAAAGCATGCCGGGATGGGCACAGGCAATAGCCTTTTTCAATCCCATTGCTCATTTCATCGAGATAGTACGCAGGGTATTGATAAAGGGTTCCGGCTTTGCCGACGTGCTTGGCCAGTTCTACGTACTGCTGGGATATGCCGCAGTAATGCTCGGCCTGGCCGTATGGCGATTCAAAAAAACGAGCGGGTAGCTCGATGCTCGGGGATGCCGCTATATTTGAGCACTTCACTTTAGCCTCGCCTAACATATTATTTAGCCATTTTTGCCCGAAAAAACGCG
>DAINRZ010000684.1:0-2098 GCA_036741575.1 Kapaibacterium sp. (SeqCode) | reverse complement strand
AGAATTACGACAGACAGTCCGCTAAGGACATTTCTTTTAATTACAGGAAACCGTCCGAAATAAAATCTCTGCTCGATGAACATGTTATTGGGCAGGATTACGCCAAAAAGGTATTATCCGTTGCTGTTTACAACCATTACAAAAGGATTCAGACTCCTTACCTTAATAATGGCCTCGACGAAGTAGAGATAGAGAAAAGCAACATCCTTCTGCTTGGCCCAACAGGAACAGGCAAAACTCTATTAGCCCGCACTCTGGCAAAAGTATTAAATGTTCCTTTTGCTATAGCAGATGCAACAACTCTTACCGAAGCCGGGTATGTGGGCGACGATGTTGAGAATATACTCGTTAAGCTGCTGATGAATGCAGAATACAATGTGAAGCTTGCCCAAAAAGGGATTATTTATATTGACGAACTCGATAAAATTGCACGCAAGAGTGAATCGACCAGCATTACAAGAGATGTATCCGGCGAAGGCGTTCAGCAGGCCCTGCTCAAAATACTCGAAGGCACTGTTGCCGGAGTGCCGCCAAAAGGCGGCAGGAAGCACCCCGAGCAACCCCTTATATACCTTGACACCAAGAACATCCTGTTTATTTGCGGCGGGGCTTTCGAAGGTATCGAGAAAACCATAGCACGCAGGATGCGCAAGTCGATGATAGGCTTTACGGCCGAATCGGATGAAGCTGTCGAAGCAAACTCCAGCCTTCTGAAATTTACCGAGCCTGAGGATTTGATAAAATTCGGGTTTATTCCTGAGCTTGCCGGAAGGCTCCCTGTGCTGACTTACCTTGATGAACTGAGCGAGGATGCCCTGATGAATGTACTCACCGAGCCCAAAAATGCTATAATCAAGCAATACCGTAAGCTGTTTGCATTAGAAGGCATAGAACTTGAATTCACAGAAGATGCATTGAAAGCTATTGTAGAAAAAGCAAAAATCAGGAAAACCGGTGCAAGGGCTCTAAGGGCTATAGCAGAAGATGTCATGATACCTGTAATGTATAGCCTGCCCGATAAAATTAACCTTGAAAAATGTACTATTTCGGCCGGTACCGTCGCCCAAGGCACCGAGCCGGTTTATACTTTCAGGCAGGCACCGAAAACAAAAAGTAGAATTGCTTAAAAATATTTTGTAAATTAAAAAAATCTTATTAACTTGCATTTCTCTGTATTTCAAAAATCAGATTAATGTTGGAAAAAGGTAATTTTATGTACGCAATAGTAGAAATAACGGGTGTCCAGACTCGTGTAGGCACTGGCGAAAGGCTTAGGATACCGCTTTTGAAAGGCAATCCGGGCGATATCGTTGCATTCGGCAAAGTATTGCTTGCTGCCGAAGGCGATAATGTTAAACTAGGCACGCCATATATCAGCGGCAAGGTAGAAGTAACTATCGTTGGCCACGGCAAGGACGATAAAGTATTTGTATTCAAAAAGAAACGCCGCAAGGGCTACAGAAGATTTAAAGGCCACAGGCAGAATTTTACCTTAGTCCAGGTAACAGGTATGGATATCGAAGGATTCGAGCCATATAAGTTTGCCGGCACAGTTCCTGTAGCATCAGAAGCCGACTTCGACGAAAGCCTGGAAAATGAAAACGAGGTATCGTTCGAAGATAACAATATTGAAGAAAAAGCCGAAGAAAATACAGAAAAACCGGCAAGAAAAAGCAGAAAGAAAACATCATAAATAAATTCGGAGAACAGTTATGGCACATAAAAAAGGCGGCGGCTCCTCGAAAAACGGACGCGATTCCAATGCACAAAGGCGCGGCGTCAAAAAATTCGGCGGCGAATCTGTTATTGCCGGCAATATAATTGTACGCCAGTGCGGTACTCACTTCCATCCCGGTAATAATGTGGGATTGGGCAAAGACTACACTATCTTCTCGCTTATCGACGGGAAAGTGCAATTCGAAATTAAAGATAAAAATCGTAAGAAAGTTTCGGTTTATCCGGTTAATTGATATGTGTAACAATTGAGAGCATAACTCTCTGCTTGCAAAATTGAAAAGCCGTTCTT
Source organism: Kapaibacterium sp. (SeqCode) (assembly GCA_036741575.1). Lineage (GTDB taxonomy): Bacteria > Bacteroidota > Ignavibacteria > Kapaibacteriales > UBA2268 > DAINRZ01. The sequence continues at coordinate 72 of DAINRZ010000684.1, read as the reverse complement.
TGAACGGCTTTTCTTTGTTTATGTGCGACCGGCAGGTCGCACTGCTAAGGAGTGCAAGTCTCCAACAAGCCC
>DAINRZ010000683.1:0-2102 GCA_036741575.1 Kapaibacterium sp. (SeqCode) | reverse complement strand
GCTAATAACGGATGGCTGATGGAACTGCCCCACCCCGTTTCCAAGGTTACCTGGGATAATTATGCCGCAATAGCACCTGCTACGGCGAAAGAACTGGGAGTCGGGCTAAACAGTGTGGTTGAAGTAAGAATACAAAACAGGGCAGTCAACCTGCCTGTCGTAGTGCAGCCCGGGCTGCCCGAAAAACTTGTTGCCGTAGAACTTGGATTCGGCAGAAAACATGCAGGGGCAATCGGCTCAGATGTAGGTATTAATGCCGGATTGCTGATGACAGTTCAGGGTGGTATTTCACCATATATTTATACCGGCGCTTCGGTGGCAAACAAAAATGAAACTTATAATCTGGCTACTACCCAGGAACACCATGCCCTGGACGATGATTTTGTTAAGGATTTTCATAAAATCAGGCATATTACCCAGGAAGGTACCCTTGAAGAATACCTGAAAAATCCTAAATTCCTTCATAAATTCAAGCATGAACTGATTACCGTCAATAAAGAAATTGAGTATAACGGCAATAAATGGGCAATGGCCATCAACCTTAACAAATGTATAAGCTGCAATCAATGTACAACTGCCTGCAATGTGGAAAACAACGTCCCTGTTGTAGGCAAAGACCAGGTTTTGAACGGCAGAGAGATGCACTGGATGAGGCTCGACCGTTATTACAGCGGTTCGCCCGAGGAGCCCGTGCCCAGCATTATGCCAATGCTGTGCCAGCATTGCGACAATGCACCATGCGAAAACGTTTGCCCGGTGGTTGCAACCACCCACAGCCCCGACGGGCTTAACCAGATGACATACAACAGGTGTGTCGGCACCAGGTATTGCGCCAATAACTGCCCCTATAAAGTGCGCAGGTTCAATTTCTACGATTTCCGCGACCATGGCTGGGGCGGTTTCCAATATTCCGATTCTCTTAAATTAATGCAAAATCCGGAGGTTACTGTCCGTTCTCGTGGTGTAATGGAAAAATGTACCTTTTGTATTCAGCGCATCAACGAGGAGCGGCAGGAGGCAGTCAAAGACGGCAGGCCTGTAAGCAGCAGCAACATAAAAACTGCCTGCCAGGAAGCATGCCCAACGGAAGCAATCGTTTTCGGAGATATAAACGACCCGAAATCTGAAATATCAAAAATAGCTAAACATAACCTTGGGTACAAAGTACTCGAACTACTAAATGTAAAACCTAATGTAACATATATCGCAAAGTTGAGAAATATTTACTCGGAGGGGAAAAATAGTGAGCACTGATTTGATACATGAACCCCCCGTGGTGGAAGGCAACGCAAGCATTGCCTCGATAAACGAGGCTATATCAATGCCTATGGACATTGCACCCGATAAAAAATATTACCTTGCATTAACTATCACTTTATCTATGCTTGGCGTCGGACTGCTCTGCTGGGGACTGTCTTTCTACTACGGAACCGGCCTTTGGGGCAACAACAACCCTGCCGGTTGGGCTTTCCCGATTATTAATTTCGTTTTCTGGGTTGGCATTGGCCATGCAGGAACTCTGATATCGGCTATCCTGTTCCTATTCAGGCAAAAATGGAGAACCGGCATTGCCAGGTTTGCCGAGGGCATGACGATTTTTGCAGTATTGACGGCCGCAATGTTCCCGGCTCTGCACGTTGGCCGCCCCTGGCTTGGTTACTACCTTTTTCCCTATCCCAACCAAAACAGCTTATGGGTCAATTTCACTTCGCCACTATTATGGGACGTGTTTGCCGTATCAACCTACTTTCTGGTCTCGTTCGTATTCTGGTATATAGGCCTTATGCCCGACTTTGCTTCGCTGCGCGACAGGACTAAATCCAAAGTCAAATACTGGATTTACTCGGTATTTAGCCTTGGATGGCGCCATTCGAACAGGCACTGGCAGCACTACGAAATGATTTACCTGATCCTTGCGGGATTTGCCACTCCGTTAGTACTTTCGGTTCATACCATAGTGAGCTTCGACTTTGCCGTTTCGATTGTCCCCGGATGGCATACCACAATATTCCCGCCATACTTTGTTGCAGGTGCGGTTTTTTCGGGATTTGCAATGGTGCAGAATGTGCTTATAATTGTCAGGAAGTTATTTAATTACGAGC
>DAINRZ010000682.1:0-2107 GCA_036741575.1 Kapaibacterium sp. (SeqCode) | reverse complement strand
TTGTCGTTGTTTACGTTGATTGTGTATTCGCCTGCGTTCCTTTCGTCGTCCAATAACAGCATTTTGAAATTGCCGGTTAGGTCGGTAATGTACAGCTTTACCCTGCAAGCCTCTTTAATCCTGAATTTTATAGAGGTTGACTCCGAAAATGGATTGGGTACGTTCTGGAATAATTCTGGCTCTATAGAGTTTTCTCAGGCATGGTTATTATATTCGTAATTCCCTATTCGTCATTCGTAATTGTATAATCATTCCCCCTTCACAAATTTCGTGCACGAGCCGCCGCTGCGGACAAAATACACACCGGGCGGCAGGCCGGATACATCAATCTTTATATGGGCAGGTTTTGTATGGGCAGGTTCGGAACCCGCCCCAACACATTCTCCTATCGCATTGTAAACATGTATTGTATTGCCGGGTAGGGACAGGTCGCGACCTGTCCCTGCGTCTATTTCAATATAATCCCTTGCTGGATTTGGGAAGGCGAAAAGGGGAGATGGCTCTACTTCCTCGACGAAGAGGCTGTCTATGAGGTCCCTGTTAAGGCGGAAGAGGCCGCCGCGCTCCGAGCCGAGGTAGATTTCCCCGTCGGGAGCCGCCTGTATGTCGAGGAAAGTGTATATGTCGCTGAGCTTGTATTTTACAAAGCTATCCTGCCATCTTATTTTTATGTAAATGTCACTGCCTGCCAACAGGTACGTATTGCCCGAAGAATCTATGCACCCGGCGTTTACGTATTCGAAGAAATCTCCGTCTATTCGCTTCCACGACCTGCCGTTGTTAGTAGTTTTGTACAAAATATTGCTCCAATCCGTTGAGTAGGCATAGCCAATGCTGTCGTACGGGCTAAAAAGCATGCTCCAGTATTCAATGTCAGTAAAGTCGTCGATGTCTTTTTGCACCCGCTCCCCTGATAAACCATCGTCTGTCGAGCGAAAGATTCCGCCATAGTCGTTTACCAAAAACAAGTGGCCTTCTGAGTTAATACTAAGGCCTCTGCCCCCAAATTTAGTCTTCTCCCATGTCTTGCCTTTGTCGATAGAACGGTATAGTATATCTGCAATGAATATATAACCTTTGTTGTTTACTACCAGCCTTCGGGTACCTATAGGAATCGTTCCCGGCCCGGCAATTGTATCGAATGTGGCTCCGTTGTTGGTTGACCTGAGAACTAATTTATATTCCAGAGGGCCGCATATTACATATATATTGCCTTCCTTATCGCTGTAGTTGTATCTTACGCCATCGTAATTATAATCTATCCATGTTAGGCCTTTATCATTTGTTGAGTTAAAATTGCACAAAATAATGTTATCCTTATTAACAGTAAGGTGATAAATGTCATATGAACAAAAACCATTATTACTAGCTTGCATTGTAGTGCCATTATCATCGGAATAAAAAGAGGTTTTATTATCAAATGCCAATAATCTGCCATTTTTTAGTTTTATTATTTTGTTATATGAATTTGAGTTTACTTTATTAAAGTTATCAGGTACATTTTCTGAAATATATAGCCCAATATCCTTAAAACAATAATAATATATACTGTCATATTTATAAATATAACCGCGTATACCAGATTTTAACAATGCCCAGTTTATACCTCTATCAATTGTAAGATATACTCCTTTTGATGATGAAATTATTATTGTATCTTTTGATAATTGCAAAGTGTAAAAACAATCAAAAGGGAAAATACTTGATTCTGTCCAGTCATCGCCAATATTTTCTTTAAAGAAAGTATTAACTTGGTATTGATTATTACTACTATAGTAACACACTGATGAGTAAGAAATGTTTTTTTTATCATTAATGTTTAATATGGTATAAACACTTGATTTCAAACCATTATATTCTATTTCTTTAATGATATTCCACACCATTCCGAAATTTGTAGTGTAAAAAAGCCTAATAGTATCTTTTTCAACATTATCCGTACTTTCGTCAATAAGAATAATAGTGTTATAAAAACCTTTTATATTAGTATTTAAACGAAAACTATATCCTACGTCGATTTTTATTTCTTCCCAATTATCCCCATGGTCATCAGAAATCAGTACTAAATCATGATGCGATGACTCAATTAATAAAACACCATCATCAT
>DAINRZ010000681.1:0-2107 GCA_036741575.1 Kapaibacterium sp. (SeqCode) | reverse complement strand
CGGCTATCTGGGCGGTTATTTCTTTGCTAATTACCAGATATGGCGTGATTCCGTCCATAGCACCGAACAGTGCAATGGCCCTGCCGCGTGCATCATGATATTGGAATTCGCCGGAATCTATACCTTTGAGAAATAAAAATTCGTAGAACTGAATCATCTTGCCTGAATAGCCCGAAATTTGCTTCCATAATTCGATTTTCGACAGCATTCTGGAGTTGGAGAGAAAAATAAACACAAGCTCGCGCTGGTGCATAGCCCAGTGCCTCAGGCTGCCCCTGATAAAAAACCTCAGGCCTTCGACTGCACTATCGATATCGAGCGCTTCTTCCATCATTTTTACGATGGGGTCGAAATATACATTGTTGGCCTCGAGCAGCAATTGCTCTTTGCTTTCGAAGTGGTGGTAGAGCCCGCCTTTGCTAAGGCCCGAAGTCTTGGCAATAAGGTCCATCGAAGTACCTTCGAAACCTTGCTCGAGGAAAAAATTAACCGCCGTTTCAATAACGTCCCTCATCCTTTTTTCTTTAGGCTGATTCTTACTCATCTATCTCCCATACTATCTTTATACTGCTTCGAAAAAGAGCCGGAGCTGTTTTTGGCAAAACATACCGGCAGTCGGTTGCAAATTAATTAAAATTTCTGCTTATCAAAATTAAAAGTTTTTTAGATAAATCCCTTCAATATCCCGGCCAGTTTTTTGTAATCGCTGATTTCATTGTAAATCTGAGCGGTAATCCTTAGCCACATTTTCCCATCCAGGTAGTTAAAGACTGCTTCGGCGTTGTGCTCTTTATATAGCCTTGCCCTCAACGCCGCCGACTCCTGGGGAGTGCCGCTGAAATTTCCTGGGAATTCAACAGGAGCAAGGAATCCTAACATATCGCCGGGCACGGTAGGCTGTACGCCCAGTGATTCAGCGATTAAATTACTGCCTTCTATTATCAGGTTATGGTTATAATTATAAATATTTTCGTGGCCGAATGAATTAATGAAATCCAGCGCTTCTCCCAATGCCAGCCATGGGGCCGGATTGCGAGTACCTGTCCAGCCGAAGCCCTGAGAATACCCTTCGCCGTAAAAATGCGAAATTGTGAGCGGGGTAGTAATATCCTGCACATGAGTATCCGCCCAAAGCAAAGCGCAACCCTTGGGCGTGAACATCCATTTGTGGCAGTTACCAACATACCAGTCAGCCTTTAATTCTTCGATGTTAAGTGGCAGCATTCCCGGTGCATGGGCGGCATCTACAAGAGTAAAAAATCCCTTTTGCCTGCTGAAATCTATCATTTCTTTAATTGGGAAAATTACCCCAGGCCCAAAACTTATGTGGTCGAGCACGGCAATACCGGGCCCATCGCCCAGGCCCTTCCGGTAATAATCCATAATCTCTTCTTCGCCGGCTAAGGGGAAAGGAATGTATATTTCATTTGTTTTATAACCGTTAACCTTTGAAATATATTCAATAATTTTTTTTACTGCTGGATAAATGTGACTCGTAAACACGATTGTAAACTCAGCCGGTTTATCAGTCAGTTCAGACCTAAGTACAGTACAAACCCCTGATGTGGCATTATCGACAAGCACAAGTTTCCGTGGGTCGGCATAAACAAAATCGGCCAGCCTCTTAATAACCTTTGCCAACAACAGATTATAATCATCGAGGAAAAAATGCATGGGGTCGCGCTCCATCCTTTTTTCCCATTCCCATTCGGCTTCCAGCACCTGTTTTGGCGTTCCGCCGAATGAACCGTGATTGAGAAAAAGCAAATCACTTTCTAAGTGCCATAAACTTTTTAATTCATGCCCGAAATTCATTATTGTTCCTTTAAATTATTTCTTAAAACTTGTCTGGCTTCGCTTTGTGATAATTGCCCGGCTGCAGTAGTTATGCCGTCATCGGGGCAGGCATAAACAAACGGTGCGCCAAGCCTGAAGGATTCTACCCTCGAACTTTTGGCTCCCTCGCCCAGCCCAAAGCAAATTAATTTTGCCTGCTGTCCGGCCCTGCTAAAATAATCGTATGCCTGCCTGATTGTTGCAATACAGTCTTTCTCACCGGGATTAAATACAATTTTTACTATATCCGGATTTAATCCCAATATATTAT
>DAINRZ010000680.1:0-2115 GCA_036741575.1 Kapaibacterium sp. (SeqCode) | reverse complement strand
CAATTCTAATAATATCAGGGAAAGCCTGCAATTCCAGCCTGGCGTGCGGACGGAAGTAAATTGCCAGAACTGCGGTTTCAGCCAGGTGAGGATAAACGGCCTGGAAGGCAAATATTCGCAAATACTGATTGACGGCAAAGCTATATTCTCTTCGCTAAACGGGGTTTACGGGCTTGACCAAATACCCGTGAACATGATAGACAGAATCGAAATCATTCGCGGCGGCGGCTCCTCGCTATATGGCGGCAACGCAATTGCCGGGGTTATCAACATAATAACAAAAGAGCCGTGCTACAATTCTTTCGGGATTAATTGGAACAATATGTTAGTCGGCGGTAAATATCCCGAAAACACATTCAATTTAAATGGAACTATAATCAATGAGGATCAAAACATTGGCCTTTCAATATTCGGGATGCTCAATCAAAGGCGGGAATACGACGCTAACAGGGACGGTTACTCCGAAATCGGCAGGATGGACGTTAAAACTTTTGGTTCGAGGCTGTTTTGGAAAATTTCTCCGAGGAGTAAACTTCAAGCTGAATTCAACACAATTAATCATGAAGTCAGGGGTGGCAACAAACTCGATTTGCAGCCCCACGAAGCAGACATAACCGAAGGAGCCCATCACAGTACAGTTATGGGGCAGATTGCTTTCGAGCAGTATTTGGGCGAAGGCGACAAACTAAATATTTACCTGTCGGGGCAAAAGACAAACAGAAACAGCTATTACGGCGCAAACCAAGACTTGAACGCCTATGGCACAACTGAGAACGAGACTTTTGCCGCAGGCGCTAATTATTCTGCCCTAATCCGGGATTTTGCAGGAAGCCATATTTTTATCGGTGGATACGAATTTACAAGCGACGATATGATTGACAAGGCGCCTGCCTACAACAGGATTATCGACCAGCAATCCGGGGCGCACGGCTTTTACCTTCAGGATGACTGGTCAATTTCCGATCAACTTAACTTCCTTTTCGGCATCAGGCTCGATAAGCATAATCTTATCGACGGCATCGTTGCCAATCCGCGGGCCAGCATTCTTTACAAACTAACTAAGGGCCTTTCGCTTAGGGCGACTTACTCCACAGGGTACAGGGCGCCCCAGGCTTTCGACGAAGACCTCCACATTACACAGGTGGGCGGCGAAGGTTTTGTAATTCTTGTGGCTGATAATCTCGAACCGGAATATTCGCAGTCGATTTCAGCATCCGCCGATTATTCGCTTCACAGCATAGGACTGCCCCTGGCTCTGTCGCTCGAATTTTTCACCACCCGCCTGAACGACGTTTTCGTGATGACGGATGTTGGCATAGATAACAACGGCAACAGGCTGCTGATGAGGGAAAACGGCGATGCCGCCGATGTCACAGGTATTACGTTCGAACTGCAGAGTATAGTCCAGAATGATTTCAGCCTGAAGCTCGGCGCCACATACCAGGCGAGTACCTACTCGAAGCCTGTCGAATGGTCTACCGGCAACCCTGTCGCAGGCATAAGCGCCGGGTATTCAGACAAAATATTCAAGGCGCCGGATTTGTATGGTTATTTTCTTGCAAGTATGAACTTTTTCGAAGATTTATCTCTCGATTTGAGCGGATATTACACAGGCCCGATGCTTGTGCCCCATTATGCAGGATACATCGAAATGGACTTACTGAAAGAAACAGACCCGTTTTTTGACTGTAGCATTAAACTGGCATGGAATATCGGCAAATCGCCCGATGTCAGCCTTAGCATTGGAATACAAAATATTTTCGATTCGTACCAGGATGACTTCGATAAAGGCGAGAATAGGGACGCAGGCTATATGTACGGCCCTTTCAGGCCTTTTACTACCGTGTTAGGTATTAAATTGGGTTATTGATTTGTAATCAACAAAAAAGTATTAAAGGGTATAGCAATGAGTGAACCGGGTATATTTATTACCTCAATAGTAATTCTACTAGTTATTTTCAAGAGGATACTGATAAATAAAGCCATTGCAGCCCGCAAAGGCAATGGCGGGCGTTTGGGACGTAACTAGATAAACCTTCCCGGCAAGGGTACAGGATTTTGAACCACAATTAACTTGAGTATTTGGCATGTTTTGCCGTTTAGAATGACTCCACC
>DAINRZ010000679.1:0-2125 GCA_036741575.1 Kapaibacterium sp. (SeqCode) | reverse complement strand
ATAAAGTTGTTTGAGATTTCAGATGTAATTAATTCGGCTAATATAATTAAGTTTTTATTTAAAGCCAATAATTTATATGTTTTTTTCGTTTTATATAACAAATTTGGTTTGATATTTTTAAATTAGTGATAAGTGGATATTAAAAAAAGAATAAAAACAAAAAAGGCTCTGGTAATTTCCCTGGTAACTTTGGTTACGGTTTTGATTGGCTCGTTGGATACGGGGAAAACAAATGCAAAGACAGTGAAACTCTTTGATTATGAAAATCTTAATAGCGCCGATGACGTTGTGCCAAGGTTATTTGGAGTTTCATCGAAGATGATGCTTTCTCAGGGAGTAGAGTATAAACGATACAGATTCCGGCTCGAAGACAGCTATATTATAGCAAATGTAATCGAAGCAGACATAACCGATCCCGATTATAGAGCAGTGATCATGAAAGCCGGCAGCAACACCAGCGAAGTGGAAAGACTGCACGATATGGTCGATATTTCGGACTCGATGAGCAATTATCTTATGCTTGGGGCTGTTAACGGGAGTTTCTGGAGAGCTTATACTAATTCGCCAATGGGGCCTACTATTATTGACGGTGAAATCGTCGAACTGAAAAATGTTAAGAATTGGAACAGTGCTTTTTTCGATGAGAACGGGAAACTTTATATCGACGGTTTCGAAACCCGTTGCGAAATCAGGAACAGCGATAGCCTGATATATACTGCTTATTATACGAACAGGCGCGATGACTCGGCGGGTGTTGCGATTTACAATTCTTATGTCGGCGACAGAATTCCGTATGTATCTCAGTGGAAAATTGACAGGATGTTCCGCGAGGCTTGGCGCGATATCAAATATAAGGATAAAACAGAAGCTGAGTTCGACTCAGTTAAACTAAAGCAGGAACTCATCAGGGTAAAAAGGCTATCCGATTTTGATTACGGTTTTCCGAAAATTAGCTTGCGGTATATCACAAAACCCGCTATGAATAAAGAATTCAGCGCAGTCGTTACGGCATACCAGAAAAGGGGAAGTATGAATGTGCCCGAAGACGGAATCGTAATGACCTTTGGTATTGGGACAAACAGGGAGATTATTCCCAGGATAGGCGATACCGTTTACATAAAGTATGCTACTGCCGGCTATAGCGATACAGTCTTTTATAACGGTTTGTGCGGCACACCGAGGCTCGTTAGCGAAGGCAGGGTTATCGTAGATTCACCGCGCGATAATTTCAGGTCGAAGCGATTTGTAAAGGGCGACCTGAGAAGGACAGCCATTGGAACGAATAAAGATAAAACTAAGATATACCTGGTGACAACAGAAGGCACAAATGAAAGGGCAAAAATTTCCGGAGCCGACCTAAAGCAGTTAGCTTACATTATGAGGCGGATAGGTGCATACGATGCACTTAATCTCGACGGCGGCGGTTCGACTGTTATGGTTATTGATGGAATGAATATAATGAACAGAGGATGCCCGGAATGTTCCAGAGAACTATCTGTGGGCATTGGTATTGCACGCCGCAAACTATCGGTTAAATCCTTACTCGATAAATTAATGTAATTAATTCTTTTACTTGTTTTTCCTCCTGTTTAATAAAAAATTTATTATCTTTGGATTATGAATAAAGGGGGAAATACTAATTTTCAGTGGTTTAGAATTATATTGCTGGCATGTGCAATTGTAATACTATGCCCGTCTTTTAATGAATCGAAACCGAAAAATCCGTCAAAACAAAAGAAAAATGTAACAAAAACACTGCCTGTTCCGGTTAAACAAGTAAAAAAAATTGCAATCGCAAGGGGGATTACATACAGGAACCTGCTTATCGGCAGGGATGACCTCAAAATGTCTGCTCATGTTATCGAGGTCGATATTGCTAATCCCGTTAATAGAATCGTGTTTATGAAGGGAAACAACCGTTCGAGCGAACTCGAAAGGCTTATAGACATGATTAACCGCTATAATAAAAATAGTATTTACAGGGTTATCGCTGCAATTAACGGCTCTTTCTGGCAGTATTTCCATAACTACCCAATTGGCCCTACAGTAGTAAACGGTGAAGTTGTTGAAATTAACAATTATAAAAAGTGGACTTCTGCTTTTTTCGATGAGCAGAATAAAATGT
>DAINRZ010000678.1:0-2125 GCA_036741575.1 Kapaibacterium sp. (SeqCode) | reverse complement strand
TTATTTAATAAATGGGATAAATCTTAATTCAAATAAAATCCTGCATACGAAAGTAACTATTCAGTTGAGCTGAATGTAATTTTTAGCCAACAAAACACTATCAACATTAATTCATTTAATCCTTAATGCAACGGACAGAAAACCCATAATTTTTAAAGTAGCTGTAACGTAGAACGCTGGCATAATTGTGTTTTAATCCCCTGAACCAAACCAATGATGGGTCTTCCGCCGATGAGGTCCACCAACCACCATAATATCCAATGTTGTCGAAAGTACCATTGCTATAACTGCGCCAGCCACCAGGGAGAGCCGAAAACCCGCTTTCGTTTGTTGCACTGAAATTTATTGAATGCCATAACCCATCACTACCCTCGATTGTACCTGTTGATTTCAATTTTCCACCTGCAACATTTTCCCCGCCAAGACTGTTAGTTAATGTAGTCCATTCCTGGTCATTGGGTATATGCCAGCCGGCAGGCGCCAGGCCCCGCGGATCATTTACCGCATACCAATTATAAAGTTTGCCGTAAGTTTTGCCATTAACAGAGTAATTATTATAATAGCACCAAGCCCCGGTAGTTAACTTTTCCCACTCTTCGTTGCTTTTTACTTCCGGTATCGGGTCTCCGTTGCGATAATGATCAACGTCGAGGTTCATTTTCATCCATACCTGGTTACCGATTGCCACAGTTTCATAGGTTTCATCCGGATTTGTGGCTTTATCTTCATTGCAAAATGTAAAAATCGAAATTGAGAGTATTAACGATAATAACCGATATTTCTTCATTTCACTCCAAATTTGTTAATTCAAGTAATTAAAGCAAATATAATGATTATCCTGATATTTTCAATATAACTCATTTTTTTCTTCTTTCTTTGTGATTGTATTGTAAGTGCAGCCCTTCTGAATATTTAGGTTTAAAGATATTTAAAAAGATAACGGTAGTAAACAAAAAAGCCTCTGCAACAGATTGAATTACAAAGGCTCTGTAATAAATTTTGCGGAAAAGGAGGGATTCGAACCCTCGGTACCCTTTCGAGTACACACGCTTTCCAGGCGTGCCAGTTAAACCACTCCTGCACCTTTCCGGAACTTCAAATATACGGATTTTTACCGAAAAAATTAAATCCCGTTTTCTATTTTTTAATATATTGTTAAATTGTAAAGATTGTATTAATGATATTTATATTCTGATGAACGGTTTTTTTTCGAGACGAAAATTTTTAGGGCTGGCCGGCGGGGCTGCCATTGCTGGTATTGCTGCAGCTAAGCAGGGCGGGGGTGGCAGCCATGGCTCGGATGATTCGCCTGCCGAAATTAATAAACCGGATATTTCCGCGGACAAAAATGCCAAATACCCCAAAGCTCTGGTAAAAGGTTCAAAAGTAGCTATCACTGCGCCTGCCAGCGGCACCAGCATGGGCGAAGTAAGCCGGGGGGCTAAATTCTTCCGCGAAATGGGGTGCGAAGTCGTAATCGGAAAGACAATATCCGAAAGGACATTCGAATTCCAGTACCTTTCGGCGCCCGATGAATCGAGGGCGGCGGAATTAATGGAATATATAACCGATCCCACGGTCAACTGTATCCTCTGTGCCAGGGGAGGATATGGTGTCCTCAGGATTTTGCCATTTCTCGATTTTGATATGATAACACAAAATCCAAAAATATACATCGGCTATTCAGATATAACCGCACTGATAAATTCTATTAATGCTAAAACGGGTATAATTACCTTTCACGGGCCTGTAGCTTCTTCATTCTACAATGAGTTTTCCCGCAAATCGATTCGGGGCATTTTATTCGAAAATCCCAAATTCGAACCGGTAAGTATTTCGAACAAAAAAGCCGAAACTGTAGTGCCCGGCATGGCCAGAGGAAGGCTTGCCGGAGGCAACCTTTCGTTGATGGTGAGCCTTCTGGGTACGCCCTATGATATAGACACACGCGGTTGTATCCTTCTGCTCGAAGATTCTTTTACCGAGCCGTATATTATCGACCGGATGATTACACAGTTGTGGCTGGCCGGCAAGCTTCAGGCCTGCAGCGGCATAGCCATAGGCAATTTCCAGGGTATTGATGCCAGGCGCAGCTTTTATCCAGGCAGGTCATACACAATCCGTG
>DAINRZ010000677.1:0-2128 GCA_036741575.1 Kapaibacterium sp. (SeqCode) | reverse complement strand
CTTAAGTCTTATAGTTGAAAAATTTCTTAATTATTTTATAGATTATTACAATTTTTGGAAACAGTGAGAAGGGGCACGTTTATACATGACATCAAATTTCTTGTATTTTACTTTTTTCTTATAAAATTTGCAGGACAGCCTTAGTTTTACTTAAGAGAGGTAGGGGTGCGGGAGCCATGCCCTCTTGCAAAACAGGCAATTATATTAACTATGAAAGAGAGGAGAGGCACATGAACATCTCAACAAAATAAAGTTCCGGCAGAAGTTTGCGCTCACTGCCGGGGCAATGACCACATACCGTAAACGAAACTGGGCATCAGTTATACAATTATACTTTTATGTGTTAATGCCATCGTTGCAAATGTAATATATACGTATGTAAATACAAAGACATTTAAATAATAGGGGCAATGGCACATAAGGTGTTTACGGTATGAAGAGCGGCGGTAAAATGGTGTTTATTAATTTAATAATACTATTGGTACAACAATAGTATAAAAATAGTTTAACTACTTTTAAAATAAGGAAGAAGTATGAAAAAGATATTAATTTTATTGTGCTTGTTTTACTTTTCTGGGGCTATTACGGCTTTAGCCATACCTCAATGCCCTGAAGGGACAGAATATAAAGCGATTGAAGTAGAAGTTAATGATTGCATTTACATAGTAGAAATTTGTATTAAATGTGGCGATGCAATGTCTGCAAGTTGGGTTCAAATTTGGAGCATTACAAAAGAGGATCAAAGTTGCGATCCGGGTATGACCTTTGATGAAGTTCTTCATGAAATTAAGGACTATCTCTCCAGCGAGGGTTTTATTAGAGCAAACTGTAGCAATCTAATCCCTGACTGCCCTAATGGTATTGAGTTTATGGTAGTCGTACCTGATTGTTGGTATAAGTATTACCTTCCTAATTGGGGCATTGTGTACGGGCCATGCCTAGATCCTAATAATTTTGATAATATGACTTGTTTTTTCAGAATTTGCTTTAATGGGGTAGAATACGTAAAAACAGATTACTATTATAGCCACCCTCAAAACTGTTCTTGCCCTTCAATCAATGAATCACAAGTACCTGACCCGGTTAATCCGGGTGAAAGCAGCGGGTGTTTTTCTGCTGCAGAGATCCCTTGCCCATAAGAGTAAATTATACGTGAATCCGATAAACTAAGTTTATCGGATTCACAAGATTATGTAAAATTGTTATAAATTTGGAAGAATAATGAAGACTATTTTGCTATTAATGTTAACTGCCATTGGCTTATCCGCCAATGAAATAGAATTAACACCAATCCAGCTTAATCTAAACCGGATTGAAGTAAGGAATGATACAATATTAACTTACGGCGATTGCGGTTCCCTGCTATTAAGCCTTGATGCCGGGGAAACGTGGGAACAAATCAAGGCTTTCGATAAAGGCGTGATTCAGCATATCTTCTGGGACGGAAAAAGAATGACTGCTTTCAGCGATTACGGAGATGTTGCAGTATCATCGGAAGGAGCTTCAAACTGGAAAACGGTAGCTTCTTTGAATGATTCCGTGTTTGCTGTAATCCGTTACCCAAAAGGATATTTTATCCGCTCCGATAAAAAGATATTTACCATAACCAACGATTACAAAAGGATTGACGAGTTCCCTTTTGCTTCCGGGTATATTGCACCTCAATTGCCGTATCAGTACAGGAAATCGGTTGTATGGTTCAAAAATAATTTCATTTTAAGTTCAGATTATACAAAATGCTTTAAGTTCAATGAACAATTAGAGCTTACTGACAGTATATCAATAAAGGACCTGGGTTTGTGCGAAAAATGCTCAACTTATTACCAGTTAGATACTGAAGGTGATTTTGCTTATCTAAAAGTGGACAACATAATATACAGAACCACGGACTTGAAGAATATAGATACTTTTTTAAACGCCGGTATGAACTATCTTTTGCACAAAGTAATCGAAAACAAAATACATGTAATAACATTAAAAAGTAAAAAAAATTATATTTTGTCGATAATTGAAAAGCCGGATTCTGTAAAAATCTTAAACGAATTTAAGCTCGACGGGTTTACTTTATCGTTAGATATTCATGATTTGCAAATTGAAGATAGCACTGTCTTTCTGATAGGGGATGAGA
>DAINRZ010000676.1:0-2131 GCA_036741575.1 Kapaibacterium sp. (SeqCode) | reverse complement strand
GGCCTGCCGGGTCTCGTTGAAACACTTTCGAAATCGGCCGGTAAAGATATTATTGTTGAAAGCAATACTCCCGGAGGGATGACTATTGAAGGCCATCTTGCAAACTCAGCTACAATGCAGTATATAAGAGCGGGCAATTGGGATTATGTGGTACTTCAGGAGCAAAGCCAGTTACCCACTATCGATTATTACAGATATGGTTCAATGTATCCTGCAATGGCAGCTATTGCCGATTCTATCAGAAAATACAGCCCATGTGCCGTAATTGTCACATATATGACCTGGGGCAGGCGTTACGGCGGCAAACAATGCGACCCTTCGGGAGAACATTGCAGCCCGGATTTCCGGGATTTTTCGCATATGCAGGATTCTCTTGAAAGCGCTTATATTGATATTTCTGACAAAATATTTGCCGCTATTGCCCCTGTCGGCATTGCCTGGAAGGAAGTAATTGAAAAAAGTAAATATGTTTTGCACGATCTCGACGACAGCCACCCGAATTTAGACGGAAGTTACCTTGCAGCATGTGTTTTTTATGGCATTATTCATAACGACAGACCTATTAACATTATGGATAACATGACACTTGTCCCTGAAAAAGCAGAGTACTTCAGATCTGTGGCAGACCAGACAGTTTTCGGCAGCAAAATGAAATGGAATACTTTTTACAATTACCCTGTCACCGATTTTGATTATTCGAAAGAGAATACAACTGTTACATTCAGGAATCTTTCTCTAAGCCCTGAAAATGCAAATTGCTTTTGGGATTTTGGCGACGGAAGCAGTTCGACAGATTTTAATCCTGATCATAAATACGAATCCGAAAAGACTTACGAAGTCAGGTTAATAATCGAGTATTGTGGTAAATCGGATACTGCTGCAAAGACAGTTAGTATTTCATCCTTAAATATACCGGAAAATAGTTTTGAAGAGCATGCTGCAATATATCCAAATCCGGCAAATGATTATATTGAAATTCATTTGAATCCTTCCGAAGGTTCGAAACCTTCGGAAGGCTCATGCATCAAAATCTACAACGCCTTAGGCGAATGTATTATGACGGTAGGGGTTCAAAATTTTGAATCCATGCAAAAAATTGATATTTCTCGATTGCAGGATGGTTTATATTTTTTGGACACCGGGAAGCAAAGGAGTAAGTTTATTATAGAATAATTTTACTATTTCACTTGTATCTCAACTAAAAAGCTCCAGTACCTTTTCAGCTTTTTGTACAAATTCTTTGTATGAACCCGGAGTCCTCCTGAAAAAATACATCAAAAGCGTACCATTCAGCAGATTGAATAATTCACGAACTTCGAGCGATTTATTGCTCCTCGTCCCCATAATCTCTTCGTTCCAGGTATTGTTCATGAAATTATTGATAAGCTCGCCAATGCGGTCGTTGTTCAATTCCGACATTCTCTCCATAAACACCAGTTCAAAAGTGCCGGGGTATTGAATGAAATAGTTTATGTATGCCTGCGCAATTTTTCTTGAGGCAGTGGCATCGGATTTGCTCCTGGCGGCAGAGTCCTTTATAAACTGCTCGCATTCCCCGAGGAAGTAAACAACGCAGTGATAAACCAGTTCCTTAAAATCTGAGTAATAATTATAAAGAGTTGCAAACGAGTAGCCGGCTCTTTCGGCCACAGTCCTGACATTGAGCGCCCTGATACCTTCGGCCCGTATTATTTCGCATGCCGATTGAAGGAAGTATTCCTTCATTCGTTTTTCCTGAATTGGATTTTTAGTCATTTTAACACCTTTAAAATTATTTATCATTATTGTATAATATTAACTATGCTAAATTAATGAACATTGTTCAGATATGCAAATTTTATTTTAAAACTCTTTTGCGGCAATGGGATTTTGTTTTGAAACAATATTATAAGGTACGGGGAAAATCAGCTTTAGCCGAAACCAGGCCCGGCCTTTATCGGTCAGGAATTCATCGGATAACTTCGGTTTTTTCCGATGAATAATGTACTATCAGTTGTTGGATAATTAAGATATAAAGAAAATAACTGCCACGGCTTTCGAAGCAGGAAGAAGGGAAAACAAAGAGTATCGGCTTTAGCTAAATTATTAGTATCTGCGTACATTTTGGCTAAAGCCATTCATATACTCGTAA
>DAINRZ010000675.1:0-2136 GCA_036741575.1 Kapaibacterium sp. (SeqCode) | reverse complement strand
CCAGTTTTGGCTGACGGACAATGCTACGATTGGGCCTTTCCTGCGTTACCTGTATGCCGAAGATATTGCATCCGAGCTTGGTATCGGGCTTTTCGGCAAGATTTACTTTTACAAGCAAAAAGTAGCGCCATTCTTTGGCTGGCAATTGGGATTGATTGAAGGTATGCCCGATACAGGGGATAATACCTCGGATATAGTACTGGGCTTGGGTATTGGCGGCGATTACTTTTTTGATTCAAACTTTTCTGTCGGTATCCAGGCTTCGCTAAATTTCGTGAAGTCAGATGAAAAATCCAACAGGTTTGGCAATCCAGGCAAACTGAATGTGAATACATCCACATCGATTAATGCTTTTATTTACTTTTAAGTGAAGTAATACAGAGCCTGCCGCGCTAAGCAGGCTCAATCAGAGACTTTTTTCATAATTACAGCCGGTTAGTCTTTTGGCTGGTTGAAAAAACTTATGTTTAGTTTCCTGGCTGCAAGGGCATCGTCAACCCTCCTGATAGGTGTATTATGAGGAGCATCCTTTACGTATTCGGGATTAGTCTTTGCTTCCAGGGCAATTGCGTTCATTGCGTCTGCAAAGGCATCGAGTGCCTCGAGGCTTTCGGTTTCAGTGGGTTCGACGAGCATAGATTCGTGAACAATCAGCGGGAAGTAAATGGTTGGTGCATGATAGCCATAATCGAGCAGCCTTTTGGCAACGTCTTTTGTCGTCACCCCATATTCCTTCTGGTTGTCGCCGCTGAGTACGAATTCGTGCATTCCCCGCTCGGCATAAGGAGCCAGGTATTCGCCTTTAATCCTGCTGAGCAGGTAATTGGCATTGATTATTGCATTTTCGCTGACACGCCTCATGCCTTTGGCGCCCAACATCCTCATATAAGTGTATGCCCTGACGAGTACGCCGAAATTGCCGAAATAAGTATGTATCTTGCCGATTGATTTCGGGTCGTTCTCAATCAGTTCATATTTTTCACCGTTTTTTACGATTCTCGGCTCGGGCAAAAAGGGCAGCAATTTTTCGCTAACACATACGGGGCCTGCGCCGGGGCCGCCGCCGCCATGAGGAGTCGAAAATGTTTTATGCAGGTTAATATGTACACAATCGAAATTCATGTCGCCTGGCCTGACAATACCGAGCAGAGCGTTCAGGTTAGCGCCGTCCATATACATCAGGCCGCCGCAGCCGTGTACTAATTTTTCTATTGTAGTGATATCTTTCTCGAACAGGCCCAGAGTATTCGGATTTGTCAGCATGAAGCCCGCAACGTCGCCTCCTACTTTGCTTTCCAGGTCGTCGAGATCGACCCTGCCGAATTCATTCGATTTGACGGAAACGATTTCGAATCCCGCAATGGCTGCCGATGCCGGATTAGTGCCGTGAGCCGAATCGGGAATTAGAATCTTCCTGCGCTGCTGCAATTCGCCTCTGTCCTGGTGGTAAGCCCTGAACATAAGGATACCTGTAAACTCTCCGTGAGATCCGGCTGCCGGCTGGAGAGTAACGCCATCGAGGCCGGTTACTTCTTTAAGCATCTCGCCGAGTTCGTACATCAATTGCAGTGCGCCTTGTGCTTGCTCGGGCCCGATACATGGATGCAGAGCCGAAAATCCAGCCATAGCGGCAGTTTTTTCGTTTATCTTAGGATTATACTTCATAGTGCAGGAGCCTAATGGATAGAGCCCTTCCTCGATGTTGTAATTCAGGTGCGACAGTTTGACAAAATGCCTGGCAACCTCGTTCTCAGGAATCTCGGGCAGAGCCGTGTCGGTTTTCCTAAGGTAGCTTTCGGGTAGTTCGCTTTTGAAAGACTGCTTAACGTCGTTTTGCGGGAGGGTATAGCCTTTGCGTCCGGGCTTGCTTTTCTCGAATATAATCTTTTCCATTTCTCTATCTCTAATAATTCAAAATTTAAAATTATCTCATTAACAAGTTTCGAAATTAAGAAACTAAGAATGATTAACAAAACTGTTGTTATAAATTGTTTATATTCATTTATTGTAGATATACAAATACACTTCATCATTATGCCATCGGGTATTTCTTGCTGAGGTATCAACAATGATTCTTCTTTCTTATTAGCCTCGCCTAACATATTATTTAGCCATTTTCGTCCGAAAAAACGCGAT
>DAINRZ010000674.1:0-2150 GCA_036741575.1 Kapaibacterium sp. (SeqCode) | reverse complement strand
AAAACATGCCTCCCCAACAGGGTTGTGGAGTTCAAATTATTGCCAAACGCTGCCCAGCCTTTTTCTCATACCGAAGGGAAGCCGAAAATTGAAGAAGTTTATGGTGGTAGTGGAATACATATTGTTTCGGAAAAACCAATAATCGTTTATTGCATAGTGAATTTCTACAGGTCAGCCGATGGTTTTTTGGCATTGCCCGTTAATACATTAGGCAAGAGTTATGTCGTATCGTCATTCAACGACTTGGGAAACAGCCAATATCCAAGCGAAGTATGTATCGTAGCAGCCCATGATAATACCAATGTCACTTTTACCATGGGCGGCACAGTATCCAGCTTGACAGCCGGCGGGCTGGCGCCTGGAAAGTCAGTTTCGAAAATGCTGAACGAAGGCGATGTATTCGTATTCCAGTCAAAGGGCAAAGGGTCCGACCTCACCGGCAGTATAATAACCTCGACAAAGCCCGTTGGGGTGCTCTCTGGTTCTGTGTGCGCAAATGTACCGATTAATATCACAAGATGCGATTACTTAGTCGAGATGAATATGCCTACCATCACCTGGGGCAAGCTTTACCCGATGTCGAGAATAGCCAAAAGAGGCAAAGCTTCCGTTATAAGGATTTTTTCTAAGGAGCCCTCCACTGTAGTTAAAAGGGATGGAATACCTATTGGTACAATTCCTACTTTTGGCGGCGTGGCCGGCCAGGGTTATCTCGAGCTGAGAATGATGCCTATCGACGAAAATCCGAAATCGACGGTTTTTTCTTCGGACAAACCATTTACCATTATCCAGTATAATACCGGCAATAGCGACGACGGGGCATCGGTGCAGACAGATCCTTTTATGATGAATACCCTGCCGTTTGAGCAATATTATGATGAATTAACATTTATTACTGCCGGCATAACAGGCCAGCAATTCCCTGAGTACTATTTGAACCTCATTTATCCTCTCAATAATGTAGGCACGATGCCGGAAGACATCGAAATAGCCAACTTTTACAAAAGTTCGGGAGAATATGAAAAGCTGTTCAATAAATTCTCTTACACAGAAGATTTGCTGATTGATTCGATAGACGGGAAAAAATATGGGGCAAGGCAAATGAAGGTCGATGCCGAAGGCCTTTACAAAATCAGGTCTAATTACAAAATGGCTGCCTACACTTATGGTTCATCAGCCAATGAATCCTATGGCCTGCCTGCAATGGCATACATTAAAAACCTGGAAAAGATGAGTGACAGTATGCCCCCGGTGCCGTCGTGGGTACAAAATCCCAATCTTTCCTATCTTATCGGCAAAGCGACAGATATGCCCGCCGACCAATCTCAAAGGTCGAATATGGGATTGGTTGTATTCCACAAAGACCTGAGCAACAATTACAATTTTACATTAAATGATTTTATTGCCGGCGAAGACAGGGCCGCAAACTGGGAATTGAAAGCAATAGATGCTACCAAAGATGCAAAAGCAGTGATAACCTTTATCGATAGAAACGCAAACGATACCACTGTTGTTATAGAATTTTTCAGTGGATTGATTTCGTGTAATCCAGTTAAAAGCATTTTTGGCGATTTGCGAAAAGGCGAAACTATTGTGAAATCGGTTTGGGCCGTCAACAGATCCGAAAGCCTGGAAAGAATAGTAACAAAAATCCAATTTAAAAATGGCAATAGGGGATTTGCTCTCGAAGGAGTTACTCTGCCCCTGACAATTCCCAAAAAAGATTCGGTGGAAATCAAAATTAAATTTACTGCGCCGGCCGAAGCCGGCCTATATACTGATTCAATCGGGTTTGGCGATAACAATGCTTTTAGCTATCAGGGTTATGTTTCGGCTAATGTGGGCGAACCTGTAATCGAAGCCGTTGATATCGATTTTGGGGAAATAACGCTGGGCTTAATAGCTAAAGAGAAATTTACAATTAATAACTCCGGCACTTTGAAGCTGTTAATCACAGGAATAGCAAACAAATCCGGAAGCGCTTTCTCTACAAATACCGGAATTAGCAAGGAGAATCCCCTGGTGTTGAATCCCGGCGAAACAAACAGTGATTATTTCGTTTCTTTCCAGCCCGGCAAAAGAATTACCTATCAGGATACATTGTTAATTGAATCGAACTCTGATGTTTCCGGCGATAATATGCTGATTGT
>DAINRZ010000673.1:0-2152 GCA_036741575.1 Kapaibacterium sp. (SeqCode) | reverse complement strand
AGTTGTCCCAATATCGGTATCTTTCAGGTAATACTGGCCGTCCACCTGGAAATTACCCGTAATCCTTGCAGCGCTGAGCGGATCCTGAGAAGGCAGGTTAACCGGCGCAATAATCAGAACAGTAAATATAAATCCGTACAAAAACTTCATATAAATCCATTTTATATTTATTAATACTAAACTTACAATTTAACAAAAATTTTATTTTATAGCATACTACTTAGTTCTTATAAAATTAATAGTTTTGTATTTTTTGGAATTCATTAATTAAAATAAAAGAAGGAAATATGACAGTAAGGGTCAGATTTGCACCGTCACCAACGGGATACCTCCATGTGGGAGGTTTGAGGACTGCATTGTATAATTACCTGTTTGCAAGGCACAATAACGGCAAATGCATACTGAGAATTGAAGACACAGACAGGACAAGGTTTGTGGAAAATGCACAGGAAAACCTGATTAACTCCCTGGCCTGGGCAGGCGTCCGGTTCGACGAAAGCCCTGTCAATCCTGGCAATTACGGTCCTTATGTGCAGTCCGAAAGGCTGGAAATATATAAAAAACATTCCGAAATCCTGCTGGCAAACGGCTCTGCCTATTATGCATTCGATACTCCGGAAGAAATTGAAACAATGCGCAAAAAACAGCAGGAAGCCAAACTCGACCCTAAATACGACCGTTTGAATATGAGGAACCAATATACGATTGCCGAAACAGAGGTAAATGTATTGCTGGAATCTGGAGCGCCTTATGTAGTAAGGCTTAAAGTACCCGATAGCAGGGAAGTCCGCTTCAGGGACTTAATCAGGGGTGAAGTGACGGTCAGCAGCAGTGACATAGACGACCAGGTACTGATGAAATCCGACGGGTTCCCGACATACCACATGGCCAATGTGGTGGACGACCACCTGATGGAAATTACGCATGTAATCCGCGGCGAGGAATGGCTGCCGTCCACACCCAAGCACGTACTGCTTTATGATGCATTCGGATGGGAAAAACCGCAATTTGCCCACCTGCCGCTCCTGCTCAACAAAGATAAATCCAAACTCAGCAAGAGGCAGGGAGATGTGGCTGTGGAAGATTTCATCGCCAAAGGTTACCTGCGCGATGCATTCGTAAACTTTGTTGCACTGCTGGGGTGGAATCCTTCGTCGGACAGGGAGATTTATACAATTGAAGAATTAATTGAATCCTTCAATATCGAAAAAGTTAATAAGGGCGGCGCCGTATTCGATATCCAAAAGCTCGAGTGGATGAACGCACAATACCTGCGCAAAATGCCGCACGAAGAATTGGCCGGCCAGTTGAAGGCAATACTGCCCTCATTTGGCTTTGGCGGCGAGTATCGGCAGGAATTTCTCGAACAGGTAGTAAAGCTGTTTATCGAGCGTGTCAATTTCCTGCGCGAAATCCCCGAAACAGCATCATATATGTTTGCCATGCCCAAAGAATATGAACAGGCATATATCGATAAATGCTGGAAAGCCGAAACTTCAGCGCAGGTCAGGCCATTAATGGATTTGTACTCCGGAGTGGCAGATTTTACTCACGATTCATTATATCCTGCCACAAAAGAATATGCCGAAAGTATGGGATTAAAATTGAAGGATATTATTCACCCAATCAGGCTTATTATCACAGGAAAATCTGCAGGCGCCGGAATGTTCGAAACCATGGAAGCCCTCGGAAAGGACGAATGCCTGAATAGGTTCAGGTATTTCCTGGAAAAGTATTAGATTATAAGTGCTTGCTGAAGATAAAAGATATAAGCTAATGGAGGGCGGCATAACGATATTTGCTACGCTCAAACTGGGCGAAGCCTACCTGAGAATCAGTTATAACAATATCCTGTCGCATATATACTATGTTCCTTATTACCCGGTTTACAATGGTAATTTCCGGCTCCAGGTGGCATGGGCATTCTTTGATTGAAGAATGGAGCATCCTGTTTCCTTATGCAAAATATGAAACAAACAAAGCCGAACTCACGGTACGACTTGATCATTGAACATTTGGAGAAATAATCAATTTCTATTCTGACTTTGATTTCCATTATTAATCAATAAAATGAAATTATACCGTTTTCGTTTAAAATGTTTGTTAATTAAATTTAAAAGTATTATAAAATATTGCATTTTTGAAATGAATC
>DAINRZ010000672.1:0-2155 GCA_036741575.1 Kapaibacterium sp. (SeqCode) | reverse complement strand
TTTTCTTTCGAACAGTTTTATTTTTGTTAATTACAACCTTGGCGGATTTAGCGCCGGTTTTCGTTACGAAGCTTACCTCAATCCCATGCTTGGGTTCGACCCTCTCTATAAGGGCAGCGGATTTGCATACAGGTTTGCCGAATACAAAGCCGATGAAATCGATATTACTGCAGGTAATTTCTACGAGCAGTTTGGCAGCGGCCTGATTTTCAGAGCCTACGAAGAACGCCAGTTAGGATTCGACAATTCAGTTGACGGAGCAAGGATAAAATTTCGCCCTGTGGATGGAATAGAAATAACAGGCTTAATCGGCAAGCAGCGTACTTTCTGGAATACAGGGGCTGGGTTGGTCAGGGGTGGCGACCTTAATTTGCAGGTTAACGATATGTTTGCCAGTCTTCTGCCGGATGATTTCCAACTGAAGCTCGGCGCCAGCCTTGTCAGCAAATACCAGGCAGACAACGAATCGTATTACAACCTGCCCGAGAACGTAATGGCATGGGCTGCAAGGGCGAACCTTACCGGCAGTTCATACAATTTCGAAGTGGAATATGCCTACAAAAACCCCGACCCGAACGCAACTAATAGTTTCAGTTTCAATCCGGGACATGGGCTAATATTGAGCGGGTCTTACTTCGAGCAGGGATTTGGTATAAACATTAACCTGCATGGAATAGACAATATGGGGTTCCGCAGCGACAGGGAAGTGAAGGGAAATATCCTGAATATGAATTTCATTCCGCCACTTACTAAAATGCAGGGCTACAGCCTTTCTAATATTTATCCATATGCCACCCAGATGAACGGCGAAATAGGTTTGCAAGCTGAAGTTACATATACATTCCCTAAAAACTCATTCCTGGGCGGGGAATACGGAATGACTGTTAATGCAAATTATTCGAGGGTACAGACCATCGATACCTCCAGCAAAGCCGATCTGACATATAATTCCACATGGATTAACCCGATGGATGTTTTCTCTCCCGACCGCAGGCTGCTGTTCCAGGAAGCAAGCCTTGAGTTCAACAGGAAAATTTCATCTGATCTGAAAACAAAACTTACTTTGATATTGGGCCTTTACAATAAAGATGTACTCGAAAAAGAGGGAGCCGTTCATTATGGAATGGTGAATTCATTTGCATCGATATTCGAATTTACTCTTAAAACAGCCGTCAAACAGGCTCTAAGGATGGAATTGCAGCACTTGTGGGCCGACCAGGACAGAGAACTGAAAGAACCCGATAACAACAATGGAAGCTGGCTTACAGCCCTGGCAGAATACACAATTGCCCCACACTGGTATTTTACCATTCTCGACGAATATAATTACGGCAATGAATTCGAAAATAAACAGCTGCATTATTACAGCCTGGCTGCTGCATATATTACAGGAAGCACCAGGGTCAGCTTGTCATTCGGGCGTCAGCGCGGCGGCCTGATTTGCGTTGGAGGTATATGCAGGCCGGTGCCTGCAGCCAGCGGATTGTCTTTCTCAATTACTTCATCATTCTAACAAAGGGGAAATTATGAACAGCTATAAATTGAACAGGAAAATTGTTTATTTAATGGAAATAGCGCTTATTGCAGCGGCAATGCTCTCGTGCGATGAAGTTAATTCGCCATACAGGCAGCAGGGAAGCGGCGGGGGAGATGTGCTGCTGAATAAACGAAAAATCGTGCTCGAAGAATATACGGGTTTCAAATGCGGCAACTGCCCCAGGGCCTCCAAATTGGCACATGAAATTGAAGCAGAGAGCGACGGACAGGTGTTCCTTATGTCTGTACATGCCGGCAGTTATGCCGACACAGACAAAGAAGGCCTTTACCAATATGACTTTAAGACGGCCGAAGGCAATGCCCTTTTCAAGGAATTTGGCATATCGAGCAATCCTGTAGCACTCATTAGCAGGGCTCGTTTCTCAAACTCGCTTATTGTCTTCGAATCATCATGGGCAGCTAAAATCGATGATTTAAAGAAAACCGAGCCTAAGATGCTCATAAGGATGTTCAGGGAATACGATGCCGTTAAAAAGGAGATTTACCTCGACGTGGAAGTTACTTACCTTTCGGCTGGAGACGCCACTCACAGGCTGGTGCTGTATATTCTCGAAGACAAGATAATTAAGCCCCAGACTGATTATTCCAAAAATCCTGT
>DAINRZ010000671.1:0-2158 GCA_036741575.1 Kapaibacterium sp. (SeqCode) | reverse complement strand
AAATCGCGTTTTTTCGGGCAAAAATGGCTAAATAATATGTTAGGCGAGGCTAAATAAACTAAAATAATTATTTAAGTTGATAATAATGGTTCATATGAAGGTAAAACGACTATACTACAGGCAAATACATTGTAGTTTGGCACTAAAATGGCAGGCTGCCTTAACTTATAAGTATAAAAGAAACAGTAACTGAGATTGTATGAGGGATAGAAGATTTATAGCCGTACACATGGGCGGGCCGCTAAGCCCGGAAAGGCACAAGAGCCTGATGATTTGGGCCTGCAAGTGCGCAGGACGAGTCGTGGATAATTACGGCAATCTAAATGATAGCAGGCCCGGAGAAGCCCTGAAAACAGGAATAGCTTTGGCCGAAGGCAAGGCAGGGGCAGGCGAAGCTATGAAAGCATCAGCCAGGGCCCATGCGGCAGCCAGAGAAAGGGGCAGCAGGGCTGCAGGCCATGCGGCTGCCACTGCCCATATGGCCGACCATTCACACGGCGCCGGGGATTATGCCCTAAAAGTGCTAAAAGCGCTGGGGATGGATATAGAGCAGGAGAGGCTCTGGCAGGACAGCCAGCTTACACCGGATATATCAGAACCGGTGATGTCTGCAAGGCGCCTGAGGAACAAAAATACAGTAATTTTGTGTAAAAAAAATGGAAACGAATTTTGACAACTGTGGAAAAATCATTACAGGAGAATAGCTTATGAGCTTGGAAGATTACGGCTTTAGCGACGATATGCGAATATATATTGAAGAAAACGGCTTGGGCGCATACGAACCGGGTAGGGTGCTGGCGGAGCATAAGGAGAGGTATATTGTCGTTACTGAAAATGGCGAATACGAAGCAGAAATAACAGGAAATATGAGGTTCGGCGCTGAAAGCAGGGAGGATTTTCCGGCTGTCGGCGACTGGGTGGCTGCAATGGTTTACGAGCCGGATACTGCAATAATACACCATATACTTCCGAGGTATTCGCTAATCAGGCGGAGGGCAGCAGGGCACGCCGGTGAATTCCAGGTGATAGCCGCAAACATCGATTACGCTTTTCTGGTGCAGGCTGCCGACAGGGATTTTAATATAAACAGGCTGGAGCGTTACCTGACGATATGCAGCTCTGCCGGTGTCAGTCCGGTTATTACACTGAGCAAGATAGATTTGATAAGCCGTTCAAGGCTCGATGAAATATTGGGCAGTATTCAAAGCCGCATTGCCGGTATTCCTGTTGTTGCAGTCAGCAACCAGACAATTGAAGGAATCGATTCAATCCTTTCCATGATAGAAAAAGGCAGGACTTACTGCCTGCTTGGTTCTTCGGGGGTAGGCAAGTCGTCGCTTATAAACAACCTTGCAGGCAGGAGCCGCATGAGTACGGATGCTGTCAGCACAAGCACCGGCAAGGGGCGTCACGTTACCACCCACAGAGAAATGATTCTTCTGGAAGGCGGGGGCATACTTATAGATAACCCTGGAATGAGGGAGGTTGGCATTACCGATGATTCGGGAGGCCTCGAATCGACATTCGGTCAAATAGCCCAACTGTCGGCATTGTGCAGGTTTCAGGACTGCTCGCATACATCGGAGCCAGAATGCGCAGTACTCAAAGCACTTAATGAGGGAACTCTCGACCGTGGTTACTATGAGAATTATATGAAAATGGAAAAAGAGCGTATGCATTATGTAACTTCGTCAGCCGAAAAGAAAAAGAAAGAAAGGGTGTTCGGCAAGATTCTGAAGGACTATAAAAAGAATTTTAGCAAGAGCGGCAGGTGAGAAATCATGCGAATGCCTATTGTGAATTTGACGATTAGTTTATTAATATTCTTAATTGTATATCGTATAACAACAAATGGAAGGCCAGTAAAAAAAATTAACAGCTACTTAACATACTTAACAAAATCCTAACAAAATTAACAATTAATTTATTATATTAGTGTCGTTTTGGAATAGAAAGGCAGGGTAGAATGATGGGAAGAATATTGATTTTGCTGGTTGTTGCAACGATACTACCTGAAATAGCCATTGCTGAACATAAAGAAAATGATACATTAAAATTCTGGTCGGTATCTTATGCCGACTGGATGACGGGACAACTCCCTCAACAGAAGGAGATTACCGCCGTATGCAGGAAAGTGGGCAAACATTCATATATATTT
>DAINRZ010000670.1:0-2159 GCA_036741575.1 Kapaibacterium sp. (SeqCode) | reverse complement strand
AGCGGCGATGGTTTGGTTTGGGGATCGGTCCAGAAAGAAATTGAAGGCGAATTGAAAGCTAAATCCGACCTGAAGTTGGAGCAGTATAAAGAGAAAAAAATACTGAATAGAGAATATATTTTCGATTTTACGTTTGAAGCGAGAGTCGATTCTATTCACGGATACTCCAAAGAAGCTGGGAAATTTTATGCTAAGGCGCCAAACCTCGGTGAAAAGCCGATTTATTTGGACCCCAACATGAGCTTCATTATATTATCAATAGTGTTTGCTATAGTTCTGATGTTAATCGTGACTATGGTATTGCCC
Organism: Kapaibacterium sp. (SeqCode); assembly: GCA_036741575.1. Lineage (GTDB taxonomy): Bacteria > Bacteroidota > Ignavibacteria > Kapaibacteriales > UBA2268 > DAINRZ01. The sequence goes on along the minus strand of DAINRZ010000670.1, from coordinate 1,853 downwards.
ACATCGGTAGGCTTTATGGCTGTGCTGTTCGACAGGCAGATAGACAATACCAAAGCAAAAATAAGGCTGCAAACAGGATTCAACGACGAAATCGTCGAAATTCTGATTATGCCGGATAATAAACTTGCCGAGCTGTCGAACGACGAAGTGGAGCAGATTTACAGAATTATCTGGAACCGCACCGTGCCCGATGAAATGGCTTCTGCAAAGCAAATGCTCAGGTTCGACGATGTGTTCGATGAGAATACGGATATTGTCCTCTTCAGGTCAGAATCGCTCTATTCAAGGATAAAAGAATATTTCTCCGACTTCGTGCTGAAGGAAATCGAAGACACGAGGGACGGCCTGAAATGGCGCAAGAACCACTTCCTGATTATGGCTGGCCTCAGGCTTTATATGGCCCACCACTTTACCGAGAAATACGCAAACAATGTTACCGGCCTTGCATACGGCGGCGCCGCTATATTGATTATCGCCATCGGTATCAGGGGCTTGAAATTCATCCCCGCTCAGCAGCCTTCAATCATCTTGCTCGCTATCTTCCTCGAGTTCTCGATGCTTTCCCTTCTCGCTATAACTCTTATTTACACAGAAGAAGAAGAACGTATGGACAAGATGCTCAAGAAAATGGAAGATGCCAGCAAAGGCCAGCTCGAAGTTTTGCGCGGCCAGCAGCATGACATTCATCAGCTTTCAAATGCACTTGTAGGACAAACTGCAGAAATCATCAAGAACAGGGTAGAACGCGCTATCGAAGAATACATGACAAGCGGGAATAATATCGAACAGGAAATTGCCCAGCAAATTGCCCACAAGGTACTTGTCAGTATGAGGGAAAGCGCCGAAACTTCCGGCTCGACTCTAAGGAAAAGATAAAATCTTAACGTGATATATATAATTACATGGCGCCTCGATTTTTTTGGGGCGCTTTTTTTTTATAAAATTTTACCTGCAGATTCAATCACATTATTTACAAGTTCGGAGTATTCCCTGCCGTAAACCCTGGCGCCCGAAGCATGGAAATGGCCCCCGCCGCCGAATCGGGCGGCAAGGCTGCGCGAATCGATATCGCCTTTGGAACGAAACGAGATCCTGATTTCATTCCTCTGCTTTATCTCCGATATTAGAATTCCCAGCTTGACACCTCTTATCGATAGTGTTTTCTCGACAAAGTTTTCAATGTCATCTTCAACCGAGCAGGTCTTTTTAAACATTTCGTCTGTTACCCTCATCAGGCAAAGCTTCCCGTCGTGGAACAGTTCCATCGAAGCAAATGCCTCGCCAAGCAACTTCATTGTTCTGAAAGGATTGGTATTATACACATTGTCATATAGCAATACCGGATCTGCACCTGCATCGATAAGGCTGGCAATTATTCTGTGCAAATTGCCCGTGGTGCGGGGGAACCTGAAACTGCCTGTATCGGTCATTATTGCCACATAAAGCAATTCGGCGATAGTTTTGGACAAATTAAATTCAGTATCATAATCAAGAAGCTTCCAAATCAACTCACCCGTTGAAGAAGCATCGGGATTAACCAGATAAATATCAGCAAAATCCTTAGGCTCAATATGGTGGTCGATTACAATTTTCGGCGCTTTGCTCTTCTTGATGGGATCTGCAAGCGAGCGGATCCTCGAAAGGTCGTTCAGGTCGGCTACGACAATTAAATCAGAGTTCAGAATCTCATCGTAAACAGGTTCTTTTTCATAGTTCACCACCTTTTCGATTCCGGGCAGGAACTCCATATTGTAAGGGATTTCGCCATACACGCATATTCTGGCCTTTTTTCCTTTGTCAATAATGTAATAGTAAAGGGCTAATGCCGAGCCCAGAGCATCGCCGTCGGGGTT
>DAINRZ010000669.1:0-2200 GCA_036741575.1 Kapaibacterium sp. (SeqCode) | reverse complement strand
AACCATTATAATCAAAAATTTTCTCATTTTCAATTCTCCTTTATTACTTTGTAGGTTGTAACAGAAGAACCGCAGTAATAGCGTAAGAAGTATGTGCCAACAGATAAAGTTGATATATCAATGGTTGTAATTCCTGACTGTGCAGTCATTATTGTATTTCTGATAATTATCAGTCCGTTTATATCTGATATTTCATAAGAATGGACAGGATCAATGCATGAATTCTCAATTGCTATCATACCATCTGTAGGATTAGGATAAATAATAGTATCAAAATTAAAATTATCAATAGTTCCCGTACCTACATTATAACGGAATATACCATAATATTGTCCGGCATATCCTATAAAAAGATTTTTATTATATGAATATATTGTATTTCCGTACCAGAATGTAAGGCCATTGGTTATTGTATCCCTATCTATTTTATTTTCGATAGTTTTATTCTTTAGATTCAAAATTAAAATATAATGTGTCTGCCCTTTAATTGCTCTTTCTTCATTATCAAAAAAAGTAAATTTCCCATATGATACATAATTGGGCTCGATTCCAAAAGTGGAATCAACTATCCTATTTTCAGTAATACTGTAAGTGACCAATCCATATATACCGTCAACGTTTTTAGATTTCGGAAATTTCCCTGAAAAATAAATGATGTCAGAATTAATTTCAGAAAATTTTGTGCAAGAGGGCTGGCCATCATCACCGCTACCAGGAATATAATCACATAATTTATAAGACCTGATTTCCTGCCTCGTACCTAAGTCCCATACTCTTAAATAAGATGCCCCGCCATTGTTAACTGCCAGATATTTACCGTCTTTAGATATTGCAATTTTTTGTAACCATAAATTATCACCATTAGAATTTTGCATTACGCCGACTTCTTCCATAGTTTCGTAGTTGTAAATTACAATCTTGCGAATATCAAAGTATATATTGCCATTTAATGTGCCCGCTCGTTTGCGGATTGCATAGACATAAGGGCGGATAGGATCGACAACCATTTCAGAAAAGCCTATGCCTGATTCAACAATATCGAGCCCTTCTGTATCAGTATTTTCGGGAATTATGTACTCCCTGATCAAACTCATATCGCTTACATTTCGTATTTCGATTCTGCCTGTAACGCCACCAACAGCCAACATGATTAATCTTGTACTGTCGGGTGTGAATTCTATATCGAATGCACCGAAAGGATATGATTGAACCAATTCGCCTGACTCAGTATTCCTGATTTGCATATCGAATGAAGTGCAGAATATGAAATTATCGTGGCCGGGCATGAATTGCATGTCATTGATAGGGCCGGTATCATTCATTTTGTTCCAGCCAAAGGTTAGCTCGCCTGCTATAAGGCACGATGAAAAAATGATTGTAATAATCATTACAAGTGTGAGATTCAGTTTCTTTGCCATTTCTAAACTCCTAAAATTTGTTAGTAGATAGTGAGTTAATTTTTCAAATCAATGCGCTGTAATTTCTAATCACTAAAACTATAAAATATTTTGTTCATAACATAACCTAAATAGACACATTTATAACAAAAACGTCACAATTTTTTTAATTATTTATTGAACTTTCCAAAATTACCTTTAGTTCGCAAGAATCTAAAAGCTGTTTTCGAAAGTACTGTTATTTAAAACAAATTCAGCCGCCGTCAGTGGGTATGGCGAGGCCGGATGTGCATCAACCTACGGGTTTTCCCGTGGGAAGAAAGAGACTATGGAGAAATGGCCGGCCAGTTTTCCAGGAAGCGGCAAACGGCACTTCAGCCGTCTGCGTGTGTCCATTCCTGTGGTTTAAGGAAAACATCGCAATTGTTCACATAATCATCCAGAGGTGTATCCCGCAGGGCATCCCTTTGCCGGAAAAGCAGTCTGGATGCCATTTCCCGTTGCGGTCCCCAGTGTATGCCGAGCATAAAATTTCTTTGTTGAAAAAATGAAGAATCATGATTTATAAAAGTATTTATAAAACCGGTACCATTGTAAACGGAAAAAGTTCCAGAAGTCGGCTCGTAATTTTGGCCCGTAAGCAATGCAGATGCAAGCACGAAAAGTAACGATATGGTAGTTTTCATGTCTCACCTTGCCACTTCAAATTTTACAGAAAATTCTTTACCGCCTGAGACGATTTTACCAATATATAAGCCTGATGGCAGGTTTCAGGCCTGACGGTACCATTATTAACATTACCG
>DAINRZ010000668.1:0-2222 GCA_036741575.1 Kapaibacterium sp. (SeqCode) | reverse complement strand
AAAAATTGCTTAGAGACTAAAGTTATGCACTAAAGTGCATAGTTTTAACTATCTTTTAGGATAATAAATCCAGTATTATTTTTTCTTTTTGCTTTTCTTATCCCTGAAAGACTGTTGAAATTCTGTATGGGGAGAATCATCATCGATTTTCAGGACAACCCTTCGGTTTTCAAATGTCGTACCGTTGAACGACTTAATTAGCGGCTGCACGGCATGTTCCTCAATTTCGAAAATAGTATGCTTTTTCTTGATATCTATCCTTCCTATATCCACCTTTTTATTCTTTGATTTCTTCTTGAGAAGGTCAATCAAAATATTAGGATAAAGCCCGTCTATCCTGCCAATATTTATAAACAGGCGTTGATAGCCTGATTGTGGAGTATCGCTAAGCTTGCTGTGCGATTTTCTCTTTTCCTGGTTCATGTCTTTATCCTTGCCCTTGCCGGATTCGGGAAGCTGGTTCAAATCGCGGGAATCGCGGTAATATTGCAGGAAGCGGTTAAATTCAACCGATACAAGCCTCTTGATAAGTTCTTCCTTATCGAGCCATTCAAGCTTGCTGTAAACCCATTTCAGGTAAGGTTCAATTTCTTTGTGTTCTATTTCTACCGATTCCAGCCTGTCAATCAGGTAGTAAAGCTGTTTCTCGCAAACCTCGCGGCCGCTGGGAACCTTGGCCCATTCAAATTTCTTGCCGATTTTCTTTTCGATATTCCTGATGATATGCTTTTCTTTGAGGTTTGTTATCACAATGGATATTCCCTGCTTGCCGGCTCGCCCGGTCCTGCCGCTCCTGTGAGTGTAAAGGTCGAGCTCGCTCTGCAGGTTATAATTGATTACATGCGTCAGGTCGTCCACATCGAGCCCGCGGGCGGCTACGTCTGTAGCCACGAGCAGTTGCAGGTTTTTAATCCTGAATTTGTGCATCACATAGTCCCGCTGTGTTTGCGAGAGGTCGCCGTGGAGCGCTTCAGCATTGTATCCGTCGGCAATCAATTTGTCGGCTACTTCCTGGGTTTCCCTGCGGGTGCTGCAAAAAACAATCCCGTATATATCAGGGTAATAATCTGCAAGCCTCTTTAGTGTCAGGTATTTATCCTTTGCATGTACTGCATAGCAAACATGCTTTATGTTTTCCGCCCCGGAATTCTTAACCCCGATGGTTATTTCGACGGGATTATTCATGTAATTTCTTGCTATATCAGCAATTTCGCGGGGCATTGTCGCAGAAAAAAGCAATGTATTATGCGGCTGGGGAACATATTGCAATATGTTATCAATACTTTCGGAAAAGCCCATATTCAGCATTTCGTCTGCTTCGTCGAGTATCACTTTCGTAACGTTGTCGAGCTTAACAACATTACGCTCTATAAGGTCAATCAGCCTGCCGGGCGTGGCTACAATAATATGCACCCCGCCTTTTAGCGCCTTAATCTGGGTTTCAATACTGGCGCCGCCATAAACAGGCAGCACCCTGATACCGGGCAAATACTTAGAGTAATCGCGGAGATCGCCTGCAATCTGTACGCAAAGCTCGCGGGTGGGGCTTAGAATCAGTGCCTGAGGTTTATTGAGAGTTACGTTTATTTGTTGAATGACAGGCAGCCCAAATGCTGCAGTCTTACCGGTGCCGGTCTGTGCCAGGCCGACAATGTCGGTGTCTCTGCCCAGCAGGAGCGGAATTACTTCTTCCTGTACCGGCATTGGGCCTGTAAATCCAAGTTCGGCAATAGCCCCGGACAATTCTGGGCTGACGCCCAGTTCTTCGAATGATTTCATTGATTTTCTCCTATAATACCTGGTTCCGCCAATGTCGCGTAAGCACAAGCCTGCACCCAATACAGGAGAATGAACTGAACACCGGCAAATCCCGATGAATTTTACCCAAAAGCAGGACAAATGTCTGCTTTTTATTTATTTCAACTAACAAAAACTACAAATATACGGAAACAAAATGAGATAATAGTTATAAATGGATAATATTTTATTATCATCAATCCATCAATTAGAAAAAATCTATAAATTTTTTAAAGTTTAACTGGCCGATATATTGGCCGGCTCCTACATTTTGATTACAATTATTCAAAATTCCAAATATTTTTTCACTAATATTTGGAATTACAAATATTATTTATTATATTTGCATTATATGAAATGTTACACTTTGATTATTTGTTATTCGTTATATGATATATGATATATTTTGCACATTGTAGAGACGC
>DAINRZ010000667.1:0-2234 GCA_036741575.1 Kapaibacterium sp. (SeqCode) | reverse complement strand
ATCTTAAAATCATTGTTTTTTATATCGTATTAGATTTGATTCCTGCTTAAATCCAGGTATCGTTATAAAAAGTGGAACCTCAAAAGGCGAAGTTTCCATTATGCTGTTTACCAGCCCGATTCCCCTGGCAAAGAATAAATGCACTTTAACTTTGTAATCCAAAGGAAACGGTAGTGGCACACCTGGAAGAACAGCTTTCCCGGCAAATTTCCCCTCGAGTATGAACTCCTTTGCCATGACTTTCACTCCATCGATAATGAATTCCTTATCTGCTGACTTCTTACCCCTGATTGTCAGGTTGCCGGCAACCTTAGCAACTATTATAGTAACGGTATCGATATCCTGCTCGGTAACTGTCCAGTCATTGTCGTTTTCGTCGGCTATCAGCAGCCACTGCTCTTCGAAATCAATGAAAGCGGAAACCATTTGGGGCAATAGTCCTGCAAGGTAATCGGAGTGTACGTAGAGCCTCGCATTATCATTATAATAAAAGTCTTCTTTAGTTTTTGTATATACTCCGTTCGAGTCCGTATAAGTTGACAAAACTGCGGCTGATTTGCCAATTTTCATAGTCGTGCCTGTTACAAGAATAGAATCGAGGCCCCCGATTTTCCTTATACGGTTGAAATTCGAATCGAGTGAATAACTTTCATATATCCAGTTATTACCTATATCGACCGGAAGAATGGCGTTGCTGTTGTTAGTTGGATTATTGGTTCCTTTATCGTCGGAACATGAAACAAAAACCAATACAGCAATTAAAATCCCGATAACTCTAATCATCTTATTCTCAAATTAAAATTTAATAATTTAATGTTTACGAATTGGACTCTTATTTTATTTTAAAAATAATTAGTTTTTGCCGGACGGTGTTTCTATAATAATTTGTACTGTCCGGCAATAAAACCTTCCCTCGGGCAGGTGGTTGTCGTAGAGCAGAACATCTTCCCCAATTCCGTGGGTTTCGGCATCGTAGATGCGCAAAGCATCGCGAAATTGGTTAGCGCGGTTCAGTGATAGCTTTCTGTTATAATTGTCTTCACCTGTTTTGTCGGTATATCCGTAAATTTTAATTTTCGATTCCTTTTTAATTCTCTTTTTAATGCTTTCGGAGATTTTCTGGTTTGCTTCGTTGACGGCAGAACGTGCGAAATCGAATAGTATAAGGCTGAAATTATCGTACTCCACATCTATCATTGAAGAAGACTGCTTTTTTTGAAGTGTCAGCCTGTTAACGGGTATTACTTTTGCAGGAGTATGATATGTGTTGCCGTTATTGTCGGCAACATATAGCATAAACCTGACGATGGAGTCTTTGAGCTCTTTATCGATTCTCCAGTCGAAAAATTCGCTGCCGGAGTTTATAGGGTCCAGTTCGCCTACAGGCACAGTATCGCTCATTATTTTTATCTTTGTGCTTTTAAAACCAGTTGTATGGTCGAGTGTTGTATAGAACCTAATGATTTCCGGGTCCGTTTCCCTCAATGTATCAACCGTAAGCAGGGGTGCAAATATTTCGTAATCGTTCGAAGTCATTTCCACCCTGGCATTTTCCTGGGCTTTTTCTGGGTCGTCCAGTGGCAGGGAAGCCTGCTCGGGCAATCCCCTGGCGTAAATTTTTATTCTGCTTTCCTGAATTTTCCATACATTTGTCAGGTAATCTTTTATTGCCTTTGCCCTATCGGCAGATAGTCCCTTATTTTTCTTTTCTTCTTTTGAACCGGCGGTGCAGCCCGTTAGCGTGAGTGTTGCCTCTTTGTTCCTGCTCATCCTGAAGCCGACAATATTAAGTATATTATAGTAGATATCGAGTGTACTAAAGCCATGAAACCTATTGTAGTCGAATTGGGCGGTTTCACTCTCGCCAAGCAGTTTATACCGGGAAGGAATATAACTTTCATTTGGCTCGAAAAAAATGTAATTAAGCAGGGGATGGAGGTTTTTCTGGGAAAATTCTTCGATTATCAACTCCCTTTTATTCAGCTTTTTACCCGATTTATCGATGGCATAAAAATTAACGATGCTGTCCGGCATTAAACCTTTAACAAAAAGTGTATCTGTCCTGTAATATGCTTTAATCTTTTTGGTTTTGTAATTTTCGACGACGTTGACAATACTGATTCTCGGTATGCCAATAGAATACGGTGAGTAATAAGATAAAGGGCTGACTTCTACTTTAATAGTATCGGCAAATACTCTTTTTTCGAAAAAATAGCTCTGTATAAAATTCGGCA
>DAINRZ010000666.1:0-2239 GCA_036741575.1 Kapaibacterium sp. (SeqCode) | reverse complement strand
TAAGGAACCTCTTGTTTATTTTTTTTGTAATTTCAACTAAATTTAAAATAACACCGAAAAGAGTTATTACAATTGAAGAGAAGAAACATAATACAACAGTCTCTTCAATTTGGAAATCATAATCGAAAACAAAGTGGTCGAAAATTATCTCAGTTAATGAAAAAAATAAGAATATAATAATGTACTCCTTGATAAACTTTTTGTATTTCCTTTTCATAATCTCATGCCTATTATCGAATTATGATTTTTCAAATCAAGTACTTAATGTAATATAGAGTACTATTATGGCAGTTATGCTATGAAAACCTATGAATATTTTTCAAATATAACCATAGCAGAAAACAATAATCCTTATTAAAAATGTTTACTCTTATTATTGAAAATAACATTATCACACCTGTTTTGCAAATATTACCTGGCTTTCTCACTCCTCAATACTAATAATCGTAGATTAGGATAAGTTTATGAACGATTAACTATTAAAGTACTATTATTTCAACTTATTTTAATATGATTCAAAATCAAACCTTAAACATAATTATAAGTACTTCCTCTTAAAATACTATATTTATATACACTTATTAAAGGTCTTGAAACATTCATGCTTTTGTTTCCGTATTTTATCTGTCAACAATTTTAGAATTAAGGAGAAAAAAATGGATAAACAGCTTTACAGGTCGAGGCGTAATAGGATGATAGGCGGAGTTGCGGGTGGAATAGCAGAATATTTCGGGATTGACCCTGTGATAGCCCGTGCGGTATTTATAGTGCTTTTCTTTGCATGGGGTACAAGCCTGCTGGCTTATATCGTATTATGGATAATAGTTCCCGACGAAAGAAAGGTTTGGGAAAAGAATAATCCCGGCGTCACGGAAAAAGAGGAAAACAGGGAATTCGACGAAGCGGTTTATGCCGCCAAAAAAAGCAGGCGCAAAAACATACTTGCATATTTTCTGATTATAGTAGGTTCTGCAATGCTGGTTCATAAGTTCGTAATCTGGATAGATATGGATTTTGTAGTACCTATACTGTTTATAGCAGGTGGCTCTTATTTGCTTTACAGATCTGTTTACAGGCCTAATGGCAGGGAGGCATAATGAAAAATTCCAAAATATTCTGGGGAATTTACCTGATTAGCTTAGGTGCATTGCTGCTGCTCAGGCAATTCGGCATCTGGGATTCCGACCTTGGCGATTTATTTGATTTATGGCCGTCGCTGCTTATTATCTGGGGAATTTCCCTTCTAAAGATTGGTAATGTAGCTAAAACGGCAATGATAGCAATTACTGCGCTGCTGCTTGCTGTATTTACATCGGGATTTTTTACCGAAGTGAAATGCCACGGACGGTTTGATGTAACTCATAATCATGGCTGCCAGGCAGAAAGAACGCTTTACGAACATAATTATACCATAATAGAGCCTTGATTTATCAGGGCTCCCGATGATTTACGACCTCTTGAGGTTGACCGCAGTACTCAGTATATTATCCGCCGTATTCACAGCTTTGGAGTTAATTTCGTAAGCCCTTTGGGCAACAATCATATTGACCATTTCCTCGACTACGTCAACGTTGGCATTTTCCAGGTGGTATTGTATTACCTCGCCTGTATTGTTCGAACCGGGTTCCTCGAACAAAGCCGTGCCCGAAGCAGGCGATTCGACAAACAGGTTGTCGCCGACAGCCCTAAGGCCGGCAGGATTGACAAAGCGGGCAAGTTCAATCTGGCCGAGTGTCTGTTCATCGAGAGTACCGTCCAGAAGGACGTTCACTACACCCTGCCTCGAAATCTGTACTTCCACAGCGTCATCGGGAACTGTAAATCCAGGGTCGAGCATGAAGCCCTGCGACGTAACTATTTGCCCGTTCCTATCGAGCTGGAATGTACCGTCGCGGGTGTAAGCCACTGAGTTATCGGGTTTCCTTATAATAAAGAAACCGTCGCCATTGATTGCTAGGTCAAGCTGGCTTTTCGTCTCGGTTATATCTCCCTGTGAAAACAGCTTTGTGGTGGCTACAAGCTCGGTGCCCGAGCCAATTTGCACTTCATTAGTCGGTTCGGTTCCGGTTCTTCTGTTTCCGCCGGCGGGCCGTAAAGTCTCATAAAGCAGGTCCTGGAATTCCGGCCTGGTTTTTTTGAAGCCTGTAGTGTTTACATTTGCCAGGTTGTTGGCTATAATCTCAACATACCTTTGCTGGGCCGTTAGCCCGGTAGATGCAGTCCTGAGTGTTTTATCCAT
>DAINRZ010000665.1:0-2245 GCA_036741575.1 Kapaibacterium sp. (SeqCode) | reverse complement strand
CCCGAAAATTAGTTTTTCTTGTGTGTTAACGTTAACAGTGTCAGATAATTTACACACAATTTAAAAATATTTAAAAATTTAACACTTTTCTTACGCTTTCAATTACATCCCTGCGGTTTGGTAAAATTGCTGTTTCATACTCTTTTGCAAATCCAACCGGTGTATCTTTTGAGCCTACTCTGAGTACAGGTGCATCTAAATATTTAAATATATCAGCAGTTATACTGGCGGCAATTTCTCCGCCAAATCCACCTGTTACTTTATCCTCGTGGACAACAACAACCTTGTTTGTTTTCATAACGGATTGGTAAACTGTATCTTTATCCCAAGGGCTAATAGACCTTAAGTCTATTACTTCAACCGAAATACCTTCTTTGCCCAGTTCATCAGCTGCCTGTAGTGCCAGATGCACACCGGTTGCGTATGATACTATGCTAACGTCATTGCCCTGCCTTCTAATCCTGGCTTTGCCGAATGGAATAATATGCTCTGCATGTGGCGCATGTGCCATAGTTCCTTTGTAATTATAAAGGAATTTAGGCTCGAGGAACATTGTCACTCCCTTAGACCTGATGGCATTCCTAAGCAATCCGGCAGCATCGTCGGCAAAAGCAGGGGCAACAATCCTGATACCAGGTATCGAGACGAGCGAACCTTCAAGGTTTTGGGAATGGTATAATCCTCCCTGTATATATCCGCCGCTCGCAAGCCTGATAACAATATTTGGCGAGAACTGGCCTTTCGTTCTCCAGTAATCATGCGAACATTCTACGAGTTGCTCCATGGCAGGCCAGAAATAATCGGCAAACTCTGCACCTTCGACTACTACCCTTATTTTTTCATTGTAGCGGCTGAAACCATTGGCTGTTCCCACAATAACATCCTCGGCAATCGGGGCATTGAAAATCCTGTTTTTGCCAAATTCCTGCGGCATCCCCTTAACAACATTGAATACCCCGCCCTTGCCAACATCCTGCCCCCACAGAAAAGTATCGGGATTGCGGCGAAATTCGTCCTTAAGTGTATTATTTATTGCTTCTATCAGAGTAATCATTGGCGCTGATTCATCAGGTTCCAATTCCCTGAAACCATTGCCATCAGAATATGGTTCGGGAATAACATATTCATAGAACTTGCTGCCGTCTGCATTCGGTGCTGCTTCGGCTTTATCGGCAGCCTCGAACATAATTCTCCTGTTCTCTTCTTCAATATTTTCTATGTCTTTAATATCCAGTATATTATTTTTAAGTATTGCATACCTGAATTGCATTAGCGGATCGCGCCTCCTGACTGTTTCAAGTTCATCAGTTGTTCTGTAAAGTTCGTGCCTGTCGGAATTCGAATGTGAGAATATCCTGTCGCAGTCAGCATGAACCATTGCCGGGCCATTGCCTGAAACAGTATATTCTTTTGCTTTCTGCATAGCTCTATAGCAGTCAAATGGGTCCCTGCCGTCGCAGTTAATTATTAACAAGTCTTTCATTCCGCTATAGTTGTCTGATACCTGGTGGTTAGCAGTTTGATCAACAATCGGCACCGAAATTCCGTATTTATTATTCTGTAGGACAAAAATAACAGGTAGTTTTTCAAGGGTAGCCACATTAATGGCTTCCCAGAAGTAGCCTTCGGAAGCTGCCGATTCGCCGCTTGAATAAATAGCGATTTCATCACCGGCGTATTTCTTTATGGCGCGAGCCACTCCTGCAGCATGAGATGCATGGTTGCCGGTGCACGACGAAACGTTTTGTATCCTTATAGAAGGCTTTGCAAAATGATTACTCATATGCCTGCCGCCGCCTGCCACATCTGTTTCCTTACTCAGGCCGTTAAGAATTATTTCTTCGGGAGTGATACCTCCTGCAAGCGATGTAAGCATATCCCTATAATAAGGAAATAGGAAATCCTTGTTTTGCCTGAAAATCTTGCCAATGGCCAGTTGTATGCCGTCGTGTCCGGCAAAAGAAGCATGGTAAGACCAGCCTTTTGCCATTTTTAAGTAGAGGGCTGCCTTTTCATCGAGTTTCCGCCCCAAATGCATGATCTTATACCATTCAACAATTGTTTCATTACTAAAACCTTTCATATCGAAAGCAGAAAAAATTTCTACCTCGGTTTCTTTGTTCTGGTAAATCATTTTAACGATGTCGCTTTTATTAGCACTAATGCCGTTGCCGGCTGTTTTATCCTTGCTTTTAACGGCTTTTTTAACTGCCATTTATTACCTCATTTTTAAAATTTGCCATGA
>DAINRZ010000664.1:0-2259 GCA_036741575.1 Kapaibacterium sp. (SeqCode) | reverse complement strand
CTATTACACTGCATTTTCGGAAATTATAAAAACAGGGTTGGTCGATAATCCGTTAATAATTGATTTAGTTGAATCTAATATGCAAAATATTCTTTTTAAAGATTTGGATGCAATTAAAGAAATTCTCGAGGTGTCTATCAGGTCGAAGCAATCAATTGTAACCAAAGATGAGTTCGAGTCGGGATTAAGAAAAGTCCTTAATTTTGGCCATACATTCGCTCATGCAGCAGAAATAGCGAGTGGAATAAACCATGGGCTGGCAGTTGCGGCAGGTATTCTTATCGATATTAAACTCTCGGAAACCATTCTCGATTTGAATCCCGGAGTTTACAAGAGGATTAAGAGAATATTCGATAGCCTTGGCCTCGATTACTCCTTTGCAGTAAAACTGAAAATTGATGAATTTGCTTTACTGCATGACAAAAAGAACAGGCAATCACTTGCTAATATTACTCTTATTAAAGATTTAGGCCGCCCACAGTTTTATAATATTCCTATCGAAGAATTATCGGCATTTTATAAAAATGTAATTGTTTTGTGACTAAATTGCATCTAATGTGTCTTTATTATTTTTGAAATTACAATTTGGAGAATTGTTTTGTATAAGATTATTATAGCTTCGGCCTATTTATTTCTGTTAATTTTTAGCAGCTCAAAAAGCCAGTTAATTCATCCGTATAACCTTGGATTCGAAATAAGCGTCCCCGGTGCTGCCCCCGAAGGTTGGACCATCAACTCGAATGCAGAGTTGAAAGGTTTTGCTGCTTTTACAACAGAAGAAAACGCTTTGAGGGGCAAATACTGTATGGCTATAATCAGCCAAGAAAACATAAGCGACGAAATGTTCTTCAAAGTACTTCAGACAATAAATGCAAGTAGCTATGCAGGCAAAAGGATTAAGCTAAGAGCCTCTATTAAGTTTGAAAAACTTACCCCAGGCAGTGGGGCTTATATGTGGGCAAAGGCGAATTTCAGCAGCGGCGAGAGTGGTGTTTTCTTATCGACTCAGAAAAGCCAGGTATCTGAAAACATATGGAAAACATATGAAATTGAAGGAACTATCGATAAGTATGCTCGTTTTATCGACTTTGGCTTTTCGATTAATGGATGGTGCAAAGCTTGGGTCGATGATGTTTCATTCGAGGTAATCGATACGATGAATCCCGCTCTGATGAAAAAACCGGCCCCGATAACACAAAGTGCTTCGAATAATATTATGGCTTTTGCTCAACTCTATGGAATCATCAGGTATTTTTACCCTTCTTTCGAAAACATGAAAAGTGATTGGGAAAAAATTGCATATGCAGGAATAGAATACTTTGAAAACCTCAATTCACAAAAAGAACTTATAAAATCTCTTAATGACTTTTTTCTTCCGTTAGCTCCCGGGATTGAGCTTTATAGCGGCACAAAAAAACCGAATAAAAAATTAATTACCGATTTTCCAGAGAATTCTCTGAAGAATGCGGCCCTGATCTATAAATATGAAGGCAGCAGGGATTTACTTAATCCCGACTTGCTGCCGTTTAATATCTTTACGCCGGCAAGAGAAACTGAAGGCTCTGTATATCAATTGATTAACGCTGCGCCATATATTGGCAAAAGGATGAAGCTAAGCTGCATGGCAAGAATAGAATCTGAATACCCTTACGGCAGGGGGCAAATTGTTATTCAAATTGAGAAAAAAGATCAGAAGCATTCCAAAAGGCAATTTCTTCCTGATTTGACAATAACAGGAAATCAATGGAAAAAATATTCGATTGAGATGGATATTCTGCAGGATTATGACTTTATAGTCTTGCAACTTGCTTTAATCGGCGAGGGAAAAGCATACTTTGATAATGTGGAGTTTACTTCATCGGATAAAAATGATAATATTTGCAAAAATCCATCTTTCGAAATGGAAAGGGATAATAACCTCACTTTTGGATGGAAGGCCAATCCAAATACGGCAAAGTCATTATACAACTATTTAATCACTGATTCTAAACCTTTCGACGGCAATCAGTGCTTAATGATAGAATCGGATAGTACGAGCAGAATTAACATGCCCTCACTGGGTAGTGTTTTCAGCTACGAAATAAATCCTGGTTTTGCCATGAGAATGCCTAGGATTCTGTTTGTTGATTCTGTACAGACTTTACCCCATTCAAACGGGAATTTAGCAGAAAAGGCGATTATCGACACTGCGCCGGCCTACTTCAGTGTAAATGACAGGACATCGAGGCTTGCTATTGTAGTTATGGCATGGAATGTTTT
>DAINRZ010000663.1:0-2260 GCA_036741575.1 Kapaibacterium sp. (SeqCode) | reverse complement strand
AAAGCTGGCGCAGGATCGCCATCAAGGAACGCTCTAGAAAAAATTTCAATATGCTCGTCCCTACTCATCAGAACATCTGCATTGCGGATAGCCCCCATCAGCCTTCCTATTTTTTCAATAAACTTTAAGACTTCATCGCATGGTATATTCTTAATTCGGGCATTTATGTCATCATTTTTTCGAAATGTCGAAAAACCATATTGTTCGAGAATCAGTGAAATGGATTCTGCCCGCCGGGATGTCCTGTCGTTGGTAGAAGCGCCGCCCCTGAAATTTACATTTATATAATTCTTACCGATTTTATCAGTTGCCATTGCATCAAGCCTCGAAAAATGGAATCCTAACTGGGAGAAGAAATTGATATAATGATCTGAAATAAATGCATAACTTCTAATGTTTTCTGCCATTTCACCAATATCCCCTGATGTGATGTTGCCCAATACTATACCTGCCAAACCTCTTGAATCCATATTAACAAAACCCGACCATTGAATACCCGGAGCTGACATACCTTCGATAAGCGACATCATTGGTTTAGATAGTATATCTTCAATCCCTATGATACTTTTACCCCGAGAGTTTACTCCGTTGCCCAGATCAATTATACTCAGGTCTATCGGCACATCGAACTTTAATTTGTAAGTTTTTTCGGGATTTTTACCGCTGCCAGGCTTAATCATGAACATATATCGCATTGTCAATTCATGAATATAACGTATTAAGTCGTGTATAGAAGTACAGTTTTCTGCCCTGAAACTGTCTGAGTGTATATCTACAAGGTGAAGAGCAAAATAGTCCCTGATTAAACCACTCCAAATTGTATAAACGGGGCTTTCTATAAAGGTATTCTGAATTGCCTTACCAATAACTCCATATTCGGCCAAATCGGGTAATACTCCTCGATATACTTTTGCATAGCCCGAGAAAAGTGTTATTTGCTCGCCCTCAGTTAATACGCTTGTACCAACAACCGTATTTGTTAACAAGGGTATTTTAAGTTCCCTTGCTATTATGGACAAATGGCCAGTCGTACTGCCAACATCGGTAACTATCCCGGCAATCTTATGAATGACAGAAGTTAGTTCTATGAAATTACTTCTCGCAACGACAATAGCGCCATCAGGCACCCTGTCCAAATCTCTAAGAGTATTTAATAAGAATACCACGCCGGTAGCAGTCCCGCTGCTGGCACACTCCCCATTGTCAATCAGCAATTGTTCTTTACTAAAATAGTTTTCGAATTCAATAGTTTGAGTGCTATTTTCAGCGGTATTTGCAAAAAGTTTTAAAGGCCTTGCCTGAAGAATCCATATTTTCTCGTCTTTAGAAAGTGCCCATTCAATATCCTGCTGAACACCATAATAATCCCTGATTTTTATTGCATAACGATATAAGGCACTGATATCGCCTGGTTTAAGGCAGGAATCCTCCAAGAAATCCTTAGAATTCTTAGTATTCTGATATTCTTTTCCATTGTATAATATTCTCATTGTATCAGCCTCCATCGAGACTATGTACTCCTGTGGTTTTACGGTGCCGTCAACCACCTGGCTGCCCAATCCGCGAATTGCCTGGATAATCATGCCTTCCTTTGCCATATGCGGATCGTTTGTATAAAGAACACCGGCGGCTTTTGCATCGACCATCTCAATGCACCCTACGCTCATAGGCATATCCTCATCCCTGATGCCCGATAAATACCTGTATGTTACAGACTGGGGGCTATAAAACGAAGCTAACACCTCGATGGCCGAATCTATAATTCTTTCTACCGGCACATTAAGTATCGATTTATGAAGGCCTGCAAATGAATGTAATTCGGAGTCTTCACCAAATGCACTCGAACGGACAGCAAGCAATTTGCTTTTGTTGCTGAAAACCGAATTATAAGCATTCATAATATAATTCTCAATATAGCCTGGTAGTTCCGAGGATATTATCATTGCCTGAATCTGCCTTGCGATATATTGAACGCTGAATGGATCGTTGAAGTTTATTTTTTTTAGCAGTTTGTTCTTTTTTGAACGCAGGTTGTTGTGGGATAAAATGTCGTCGAAAAGCCTTATTGTGAGGCAAAATCCTTCGGGAACCGGTAATTCCAGCCTGTTTTTTAGCTCACCTAACCTTGCCATTTTATTTCCTGCCTGAACAGCATTTTTGCCATCGATTTCATTCAAAAACAGAATATAAGGGGTTTCATTAAATAATTGCCCGAGTTTATCGCAATCCAAGCATTCGGTATCTTCGCATTTCTCGCCTT
>DAINRZ010000662.1:0-2300 GCA_036741575.1 Kapaibacterium sp. (SeqCode) | reverse complement strand
TACGTCCGGTGGTGTGAGAGGACGGAGGAGGCAACTCCTCCTCCTACTCTATTTTAAGCATGTAACAGAAATATTACCTGCATATTCGATGTCGTTTCATTTTTACTACGCAAAGGATATTTGCATTGGAAGTTTTATTTCAATTTACTCTTACCCCCTGAAAATTTTCCCGAGTGCAAGTGAAATACGTTCTGCCTGAATAAGCTCGATACCCGGCTTACGGTGTACCGTTTTCAGCTTGGGCAGTACCATCCTCGAGAAACCTAATTTGTGTGCTTCGGATACCCTCTGTTCAATATTGGAAACCAAACGTACTTCGCCCGTAAGGCCAACCTCGCCTACCAGCACCGTACCGGCATCGATGGGTATGTCGCGCAGCGAGGAAACCAAAGATGCTGCAATGCCCAGATCGACCGACGGATCGTTGAGGTAAACGCCGCCGGCTACGTTAACAAATACGTCGTGGTGGCGGAAATTTTCGCCCAGCCGCTTTTCGAGCACTGCAAGTATCATATTTAGCCGCCGCAGGTCGTAGCCGTTCGATACCCGCTGGGGCACTGCATAGCCCGTGGGCGATACGAGAGCCTGCACTTCGAGCAGGATTGGCCGCGAGCCTTCGATGGCGGCAATAATGGCAACACCCGATTCTGTAACATCTCTGTGCGAAAGGAACACTTCCGAGGGATTTACCACCTGGCGCATACCGCTTTCGGCCATCTCGAAAATACCTATCTCATTGGTCGAGCCGAACCTGTTTTTTAGCGATCGGAGTATCCTGTACGAATATGATTTTTCTCCTTCGAACTGGAGTACTGTGTCAACGACGTGCTCCAGCAGCTTTGGCCCGGCTATCATACCGTCCTTTGTAACATGTCCGATGATGAAAATAGCTTTGTTTGCACTTTTGGCTATCTGCATCAGCAAGCTGGTGCATTCGCGCACCTGCGCAAAACCTCCGGGTGTGGATTCCACCCTGTCGGAATAAACCGACTGAATTGAATCGATTATAACTACCCTCGATTCGGTATTTGTAATGACTGCAGCTATTGTTTCAATGTTTGTTTCGGCCATCAGCAGAAGGCTTTCGGGTATGCCTTCTATCCTGGCGGAGCGGTGCTTTATTTGCTCGAGCGATTCTTCGCCGCTTACATATATTGGATTATACTTTTCCAGCCCGGCACACATTTGCAGCATAAGGGTTGATTTGCCTATTCCGGGATCGCCGCCGAGAAGAACGAGTGAACCCGGCACTATACCGCCGCCCAGCACACGGTCCAATTCGTTTATTTTGGTAACAATACGGTATTCCCTATCGGCGCTAATATCTGCCAGCCTGATTAACTTATTATCGGCCAATGATTTTGCTTTCAAGGCAGAGCGTGTTTCGGGCTCGGAAATTTGTTCGTAATAAGAATCCCAGGCGCCGCAATTTGTGCATTTACCCAGCCACTTTGGCGATTTTGCGCCGCATTCCCTGCAGATGTATATTACTTTTTTCTTCATAATTAATCCTTGAAATGTACCGCCAGCCAGAGAGAAGGATTGTATTTGTCGGTGAACTCCACTCGGTGGCGTTTGTGGGCTGGTATCAGCATATAATCGCCCGGATTGAGCAAATGAATCGTCGGTTCGCCATCAAAAATAATTCCGGCAGATCCCTGCAGCAGGATTACCCATTCGTTGGTATCCTGGTCGTACCATTCGCCTTTGGGTGTAGATTGCCCGAACGATGTAATCCTTTCTATCATTACATAATTATTTTCAGCCAGAATTTCGAAAATTTCATTTCCGCTGTCGATAGTTAACTTACTGAAGAAATTCGCTTTATTCATTCCAGTATCTCCATATGCAGGTAAATTCAGGAATTCTCGTCGAATAAAGTATCAGCCGCAGCAGGGCTTTTGTACCCAAAATGGCTGTAAGCTTTTGGGGTTGCTTTGCGCCCTCGGGGGGTCCTGCTAATAAATCCCTGTTGTATAAGGAAGGGCTCGTAAACTTCCTCGATAGTGCCAGGCTCCTCGCCTACGGCAACGGCAATAGTGCCCACACCGACCGGTCCGCCGCCGAATTTTTCAATAATAGCCGAAAGTATCCTTTTATCCATTTCATCGAGGCCGTAGCGGTCAACATCTAGGGCAGCCAGAGCCATCTCTGCTATGCTTAGCCCAATGGAACCGTCGCCCTTCACTTCGGCGAAATCTCGGGTACGGCGCAGCAGGCGATTGGCAATCCTTGGGGTGCCGCGAGAGCGGGATGCTATTTCGAGGGCACCTTCGCCGTCTATCGGCACTTTAAGAATC
>DAINRZ010000661.1:0-2302 GCA_036741575.1 Kapaibacterium sp. (SeqCode) | reverse complement strand
CTGCAAAATTCGAAATTGTTTGAGTATTACATAGATTGGGATGGTTTTGTTTTCAAAATTTGTAATTTTTTTTCTTTTTATTTATATCAATGCTGCATCAATTGCAGGGGAAATCAGGATTAACGAGGTATCTGCCTCGAACGCCGGCTCGTACCGGGACGAGTGGTACAAAACACCGGACTGGATAGAACTGTATAATTCATCGAACAAATTAATCGATATCGGCGGTTATAGGATAGGAGATAAAAATAATTATTCGAAGGGATGGGTGTTTCCTCCCAGAATAATGGCCCCCGGCGAATACCTGCTGCTGCATGCCGATTCCAGAGACTGCTCGCAATCCGATAATTATATTGTCCAGGCTTACGGAGCCGGGATATACCCTTCTCTCGAACATGATTCATTCAGTTTCCACTATTTGCCCGTTAGCGGCGACTTCGAAATTGAAGTCAGGGTAAACTCTATGACAGGTGTGGATTTGATGGCCAAGGCCGGGATTATTGCCCGCACAAGTTTAACCACCCAAAGCAGGTTTTTCGGTTTCTTCTGTGCAAATCCGTCACGGAATTTATTTTCAATATTCATGCGAAGTGATGTCGGCAGCAAGTCTATTGCACTCAATCATATATCGCCAATAGACTTCCCCTATTGCTGGCTGAAGCTTACCCGCCGGGGCGATTCGCTTTTTTGCAGCTTAAAACCTGACTGTTATAACTGGATTGAAGTAGGTAAGTACCAGATGCAATTAACAAAACAAGTTTTTTTAGGTATTGCCTGCTCTGCCGGTGATTATCAAAACCTAAAAAGGGGCAACTTTTCTTTCAGCGAGCTTTATATTAATGGTGTAAAGACAGATTTTTTGTCTCTGAAACAAATTTCCATACCCGACTCGATAAAAGCTACGGCAGGATATTCGAAATCATGGCATAGCAATTTCAGTCTCGATGCCGGCGGAGGCTCGGTGTTTCTATGGAACAGAGAGGGAAAAGTAATCGATTCTTTAACTTACGGGAGGCAGTTGGCGGATGTCTCCTACTCAAGGTACCCTGACGGCAAGGGCGCCTGGTATTTTACTGCACCCCCTACACCCGGACTGAGCAATACCTTGGGTATGGAAGGATTCTGTATTATACCCGAAATAAATCCCAAATCGGGATTTCATTCAGATACTGTTTTATCATACATTGAACCGGCAGACAGCAATTACAGCATTCATTATACGCTTAACGGCACAATTCCCGATACAGGCAAGAAAAAATACACTGTAAAAGATAAAATATCAATTACGGAGACAAATTTCCTGCGAGCTATATCTGCCGATTCGGCAAAAATTCCATCCCTGCCGGCTACATGTTCATATATATTTTTTGACAAACCGGATATTCCATTAATATCAATTGTTTCTGATTCTTCATATCTTTGGGCCGGCGAACTAGGGCTGCTTGCCGATGGAAACAGTCTGGCAGACTGGGAAGTACCCGCTCATTTCGATTTTTGGATACCGGGCGCAGAGAATCCATATTCTGCAGATGCAGGCTTAAAGCTTCACGGCCAGGCTTCGAGGGATATACCTCAGAGGTCATTTCGTTTAACGGCAGGCCATCAATACGGGCAAGATAAATTAAATTTCCCTTTTTGGGGAAATGCCGGCCAGCAATCTTGCGATGCATTTATTCTGAAGAATGCAGGCCAGGATTGGTATTATTGCTTCATAAAGGATGCGTTTGCCTGGGCTTTGTCCACGAATCTCCGGAATGTTTTGAGTTTTGCCTTTAAGCCTGCTGTGGTTTACATCAACGGAAATTACTGGGGATTGTACCAGTTAAGGGAAAGATTCGACGACGATTATCTTGCCGATAAGTATTCTATCGAAAAATCAAGATTTGATATTCTTGAAAACAACTCTATCAAAAATGGCTCGGCAGTTGAATTCTTCGAAAAAACTGAGTTCCTAAAGCATTCCAACCTGGCCGACGATTCCAGTTTCTCGGCAGCGACTGCTTATTTGGATACTGAAAACATTATCGAGCATACAATAATGAGGACATATGCCGGCGTTTATGATTGGCCGTGCTACAATAACAAAGTTTGGCATTCGGAAGATATGGACGGGAAATGGCGCTGGATTTTGCACGACCTCGAGCTGTCGTTCGGCACCAGCAACGCCTTCCCCGATATAAATATGTTCCGGGCAGTCAGGGAATCTGATTGCTATACAGCAGATGTAATCAATAAGATGCTCGAAAATGAAAAATTCAGGAATAAGTTTCTAAATAAATATGCCGATTGTCTCAATTAATTT
>DAINRZ010000660.1:0-2311 GCA_036741575.1 Kapaibacterium sp. (SeqCode) | reverse complement strand
AATTTCATTTCCGTACTTGTTAAAGTAATCCATTTTGATTAAATTTGATTGAACATTAAATTAATCAGATAATTCAGATTATGCCTAATATCAGAAAGTGGATTTTTAACCGTAAGAACCTTCAATACCAGGTATCGAAGATTGATAAAAATAGTATTCCAAACCTTCAGGAAAAACTTCAGATAGTAAACAAATGGGCAGGACTGGCCGGTACCGGCGAAATCAAATCGAGGAAAGAAACGGAAATGCAGGGCATTTTTCTCTTCGATATTTTTGGGAAAATTCTGGGATATAAAGATTTTGCCGGCTGGCCCAAATTATGGAACCTAAATCAGGAGCAAACTACCGATGCGGGTAAATCGGCTGACGGCTCGCTTGGTTTCTTTACAGAGGATTCCAAAGACATCCGTGTAGTAATCGAACTGAAAGATGCAAACACTAACCTTGACGAAAAGCAACACAGGTTTAATGATAACCGCACACCAGTCGAGCAAGCGTTCAGCTACGCGCCGCAGTCGGGCAAAAGATGCAAATGGGTAATCGTTTCCAATTTCCTCGAAATCCGGCTCTATCATCATTTGTCGTCGTCGGAATACGAAGTATTCAATATCGCAGAATTAGGCCGGTGGGAGAATTTTTCCCGGTTTTGGCTGCTGCTTTCGTGCGAAAGCCTGATAGCCCAGGCCGGCAACAGTCCGGTTGACACAATGTACGAGAAAAACGAAGCAGACGAACAGCAAGTGTCAAAAGAATTATATGCCACATACAAGAAAATCAGATTAAAATTATTCGAGCACCTGAAGCAATACAATCCGGGGCGGCCCGAGCTGATGCTTCTGGAAAAAACACAGAAGCTGCTCGACAGATTTATTTTCGTTTGCTTTTGCGAGGATAACCGCATGTTGCCTGAAAAAGTATTCAGGCAAATTATCGAATCAAAAAAGAAATCTTTTGTCAAATCTGGTTCCGAAACCTGGAAAGAATTGAAGGGATTGTTCGAAGCAATTAATCTCGGGTCGCCGGCACATAATATCAATAAATTCGACGGCGGCCTGTTCGAAGCTGATAATATACTCG
The DNA here is from genome assembly GCA_036741575.1 of Kapaibacterium sp. (SeqCode). Taxonomy (GTDB): domain Bacteria; phylum Bacteroidota; class Ignavibacteria; order Kapaibacteriales; family UBA2268; genus DAINRZ01. The sequence continues at coordinate 1,234 of DAINRZ010000660.1, read as the reverse complement.
ACAGCTTAGATATACGTGACGATATTCTCGAGGAAATGGCATTGCTATCCGATTACGACTACGAATCGGATGTTGATGTGAATATTTTAGGGCATATTTTCGAGCAGTCCATATCGGATATCGAGGAAATGAAATTCAATATAGTCGTTGCAACTGAGGGCATGGCAGGCGATATTCGAGTAACTGAGGGCTTTAGCTCTCAGCGTTTCGACAAAAGCAAGAGCAAACGCAAAAAAGAAGGCATTTATTATACTCCGGAATACATCACCAGATATATCGTGGAAAATGCCGTAGGCGGCTGGCTCGACGACAGGAAAAAAGAACTGGGATTTTACGAACTGCCTGAACTAACCGACGAAGATAGAGAGACAATCAGAAAAAGGCTTAATAAACCGAATACAAAAATTAGCGATAACGTCAGAAGGCACTTAGAGTTTTGGCTTGCTTACCGGGAAAAATTGCGTAATATAAAAGTGCTCGACCCCGCCTGCGGTTCGGGTGCATTCCTTAACCAGGCTTTTAATTTCCTTTATGCCGAGGGTCAGAAAGTAAACGAAAAAATTGCCGAACTAAGCGGCGGCCAGCACGAAATATTCCAATTAGACAAACATATTTTGACAAACAACCTTTACGGCGTGGACCTGAACAGGGAATCCGTCGAGATAACCAAGCTTTCGCTCTGGATAAAAACAGCCAACAAATACAGCGAACTGACGGCGCTCGACAACAATATCAAATGCGGGAACTCACTAATCGACGACCCTGAAATTGCCGGAGATAAAGCATTTAACTGGTTCCGTGAATTCCCCGGTGTTTTCCCCGGCTACAGGGACTATTCAGAGAAAAGGTATATTGTCCCCGGATATGAAGTAAAAACTATCGAAGAAATCCGGCAGCGCATGCTGCAGGAGCCTATTGCCGAATATATGGGCGCGCCACCCGCTACCGAACCGATGGTAATTTCGGAGCCGTCTTACTCATACAAAGCAGGCAGCAAAGGATTCGAGAAGCACGGCTTCGATGTTGTGATTGGGAATCCGCCGTATGGAACAACTTTTAGCGAAAATGAAAAAAAGTATTTGAATAACTTTGATAGTGTAGTACCCGATTACGAAATATATGCCTATTTTATTTCCAAAGGTTTACAGACGTTGAAATCCAAAGGGATACTTTCATTTATTTGTCCAAATACATTTCTATCCAATTTATTTGGGAAAAATTTTAGAAATAAAAT
>DAINRZ010000659.1:0-2313 GCA_036741575.1 Kapaibacterium sp. (SeqCode) | reverse complement strand
ATGAAGTATTGGCAACCTGTGAGCTGTTTACCGGATAGACAGGCTTGCCGCACAGCACCATTTTCTTTTCGCCGAAGTTGGACATTCCGTCGCTTAAGAGCAGGAATTCATCGCAATTATAATCGTTCAGGTCCAGGCAGCCAAGGCTCGAACCCCCGTCATAAACCATATTGTCAATGTAGCTTTTCAGAGCGCTCCAATCTCCGTTATTAATATGGAAAACTACCGGGCTTTTCGGGTATATATTAAATGAAATGAATTCCACCCTGCATTTGCCTATTCTCGTAAAATACTGGTCCATCAGAGCGTGCTCTTTTTCTTTGTCTCTGTATATACCGCTCGAAGAGCAGTCGTAAAGTATCCCAATTTTCTGAGGCAAGGTTTTTTGCATACTCATATCGGGAACTCTACAGTTAACGAGGAAATATGTTTTCTCCCTGAATTTTTCTGCGAAAATATTACTGCCTGTTTCCGGTGCTGGCAGTTGCATTTCAAACTGTTCAGACGCATCGAAATTTTTATATTCCAATCCTGCTGCGAAAGAATTTCCATCCCTTTCGAATTGCAATTCGCTAAATTTTCCTGATAATATACGAGGTTTATTCAAATTGCCGAACACGACTGCGCTCAGCTCGAAATTGTCGAGCACGTCCGGAAAGTCCAGAGGCAGCCTGTAAACCATACCTGAACTGTCGCTCCTGATTTCTTCGCAATATGCAACGATTATCCTCTTTGTTCCACGCGAAGGAATAGGATACACCCTTGCCCTGAATACATTACCTTCGGTCATTTCCATTAGGCCCGGATCGACGCCTCTGCGAACTATTTCTTCGAACACCACCCTTCCTTTGTCTTTTTCGACTACCGCGCCTTCGCGCATTTTTCCGTTTACATCCATGGCAAAGCGGGAGATAGTTTGTCCCTCGGGCAATGGAAAGTTAAGTTCACCTTCTAGCACTCTGTTAGCTTTATTATGGAAAGTCATATCAAGCGTAGTAACAGCAAAATTGCCTGCAGCTACAACTTCGACCTTCACATTTCTAACGGCGAGCTGCCATTCGCTGCCGTCTTCGCCGGTTATTTTTATCGAAGGCATTCCTAAAGCTCCCGGGAGGGCATTTGCACCGGCAGCACATATAAGCATAAGGGCAATAACAATCCCAGACGATATTTTCGACATAACATCCTCCTATAAAATTTCTATTTAATCCCACATTGTGGGCTTAATTCCTTGAAGTTACTTCGATTAACAGACTATTCTTCACTGATACCTCGAAGCTTGCTTCGGGTCCGTTCATTATATTTATCGGGTTTTAATGAGCCTTTGCGTTATTCGCTCATTATTGCCGGAAGTTATTACAATGATGTACATTCCGTCAGGAAAACCGTCCAGATCGAGCCGCAGGCTGTGGCTGCCGCTCCCGAATGCTGTGCCCGCGGCTATTGTCTTGCGAAGGCTGCCGCTAATGTCGTACATCGATATATCTATATTGCGCCTTTCGGTGAGCGAGAATCCAAGCTCGCCCGTTTCTCCGTAAACAGGATTGGGCCTGATGCTTACATCGCTCAGGGCTCCGCCCTTACTGCGGCTAATATCTGTAAAATTATGCTCTTCGGAGATTACTCCTGAACTATCGAATAATTCTGCCATAAGTTCTACTTTCGTATATGTAGGCAATAATTTTATTATTTCTTCTGTACAGTCGTACCATAAATAAACTGAATTGCCCGAAATGCCCTTGCGGCCTGCAAGCACTGCATCAATTCGGACGCATATTAATCCGTTAATATTCAATTCCTCCGTATCCCGGTTCGATTTTAGTGCATAATAGTCACCAATTCTATGGTAATAGGTAACAGTGCCTTTTTTAGTGGTATTGACAACAAACCTCGGGCAACAAAGGCCTGTTTGAGGTTTATCCCTGAAATTGTTCAGGACGTCGATTTTATCATTTCTTATTACGAGTTTGATTTTTTCGGATGCAAATGCTTCAATTCTGTCATTATAAACAGTAACTCCCACTTTTTTTAACTGATCCTGGTTCAGCGTAATAGTTTTTATTCCGTTGAAACCGGCAGAATATGAATTGTTTGCGACTACGGCTATTATCAGCACAATCAGGTTTGTAAACAGCTTTTTCATTCTGGCCCCCTTTTCTGATTTGTTCCCGGTATTTATTAAAACTTCGTGCATTATCAATTCCAATATTAAATGATGTTTGACATTAAGACAATGGTTATCGCAAAAAGGTTACAGGAATTTTTAAAATTTTCTTCAATTGAATACCTGTGTGTTTGGTTATTTATCGGCAA
>DAINRZ010000658.1:0-2333 GCA_036741575.1 Kapaibacterium sp. (SeqCode) | reverse complement strand
ATCCCTACAAGAATTAGTGCACCCCAGTCGCCGGCGCTGCGTGCCTGGTTGATGACGCCTTCGGCTCCGGCGCCCGAAAAAAAGCTGAATCCGCCCAGCAATGCAATCAGCAGCGATTGTACAAAGCCGAACAATGTTGTTTTCTTGTCGTTATTCATGTTTGTCCCCTGAAAGTTAGTTAATTGAATTTTTAGTTAGCTTTATGGGGCAGGCAGCCTGCCAGCCCTCTTTTATAGTGAAAACATGTTTCAAATACCGCTGCAATGCCTTGCTAAAATATGCATGATGACTAAGATTGAAGCTCGGATTTTATTTTGTCTAATTAAGAATATCCTGCAGCTTCGAACCGCTCAGGTATTCCCGCCGGGCATCCAGCGCTTTGCGGGTGCCCCCGACCGCCAATTCAACCGATTCATCGGCTTTCAGCGAATCGTCCTGCATAATGTTTCTAATAATTGTCTCGAAAGTCCAGTCCCACAGCTCGCCCATCGTTTTTTCGCTTTGAATGTAATGCGATTCGTTCTGAATCATTTTTCCTCCACTAAAATTCTTTTGGATAAATAAAGCCCAGCAGGTTTTTCTCGCCGAATTTATGTTTCCTGACGGCCACTTTGTCTCCGGCGTTACCTTCTATGGTTTTGAATATTTTGTTATTATGGTCAATTTCGATAATGCAGGCAGCAGTATGGCCCGACAGGCCCGCATATTTCCACACTGCGGCAGCGCCGATTGCAGGGATACTGCCTGTATCGAATACTCCCGAATCCCTGAAATTACGGTAAGTCCTTTGGCTGTTGCCCGAGCACAGCCTGCCGAGCAGTTTTTTTGCACGGCCAAAGATTGCAGGTTTTTCTTTGTAGTATTCCATGTATGCCTCGACCCACACTTTTTCCATGAAGAAGGCGCACCAGTGGGCTTTTTTGTACCACCCTACGGCAGCCATAGCCTTTTCGAATAATTTATCCTTCCAGCCAAGGTTTCCCCTGATTTCTTCAATATTTACGTATTGCATAGCTGTTTCTGCAATCGCAATGTTTATTCCATTAGTTTCCATCGTTGAACCCCGGCCTTAGTTTCAACATAGTTTTAATTTCCTTCAGGTCGGAGCGAATCATCTTGAATTCCAATTCGAGCGCACCGATGCGGGTATCATGTAGTTGACACCTGGCCAGTGAATCGGTCAGGTCTTTCTTTTTACCGTCTATCACGGACTTTATCCATGAATAAACATCCCTTAATATCTTGACAGCCAGGTAGTTCGCCAGTATGGCGCCTATTATCCAGGCCAGCGGGCTTTCGTTTTCTATTAGGCTAATCAGTTCTTTAAACATTTTTTCCCTTTACAAATAATTCTTATGCAAATATACGAAATTGAAATTTGCATCTCCAAATATTATGGAAATATTTTTATCCACATATTAAATAATAAAAGTGTGGAAAACTTTTGGAAGTATTGGTCAGCACTGCAAGAACTGTCTGCCGGGGTAAGCAAAAAATAAATGAGGAGCCTGGACGAGCCATACTCCTCAACATTAGAAAAGAAGATGTATTTTATTGATATTCAGCTAATTACTTTGATGCCGTCGCACCGGCAGGAGGATTTTTCCCGCCTACGGCTTTTATTTCATAGTCCTTAGGAATGGAAAACAAAAACATGCTGTCAGGGGGTTCTGTATTTACCCGAAAATTCTTTAGCACAATCATGTCGTGCTTCGAAGTCTTGTCCATCAGGTTGAACCTCTCTGAAACCATCTTTTTAAGCATTCCTGTTTCCCTGCCTATATAATAATCAATTGCCAAAGCTTCGTCTCCGACGGTATCTTTTACAGAAATAACATGGCACATATCGCCGTTGAAATCTTCGAGCCCTATGTATTGAACGGATTTAGCGGCTTTTATCATTTCTTTTTGTGCCTCCAGCTTGATAACAGGGGCAAGAATCTTTCGGTAGGTTTCGGCCAGGTTGGCGGGATTAAGCCCGCTGTCGGGTACCATTACCAGCTTAAAATCAGGATAAACCAGCTTGAAATCATTATTATGATAAACAGCGAATGCATTATTAGATTCGGTTATCCTGTAGGAAAGCCCGAATTTATCTGAAGGGTTTCTGCGAACGACGATACCGTATTCGACAACACCGGAATCCTTTATGGCCTGGAAAGAACGCACAAGCGTACCTTCGGCCGAGTTTACCACAGCCGCAAGGCTGTCGGCAGTAATTAGCAGCTGCACACCGTCGTCGTTTTGCCTGATTTCTTCCTTAGGGCCGTTGCACGACGAAACGAATAATGCAAAAAGAATAAACAACGCGGTATAAATCGACTCATTTTTCA
>DAINRZ010000657.1:0-2334 GCA_036741575.1 Kapaibacterium sp. (SeqCode) | reverse complement strand
TACAGCGACCTGGTGGGTATGGATTTTGTTAAATATACATCGAGCCAGCCCGATACCTGGGAAACCTATTCGCAACACATGATAATCCGCGATACTGTATCGAAATACCAGCAAGTGCCCATTTCGAGAATTTATATAGGCACCAAATCGTTGCGGACTGAGATATTTAAATTTAATACTTTTGTTCGCTCGGCGGACTCGCTGCTAATGCGGCTGCGTCTGGCAGCGACAATGTCGAAAGGCTACCAAACGCGGTACAATCAGGACACTGCAAGATTCGGAGCAGATACTGTGCTTCAAAAGTTCATTTCGCTCACGCCCGGCGATCTTTATACGAAAAAGATATGGAATGCTGCAACAAACCAGCCTCAGCAATCGCCCGAGAACTGGGATTCTACATTTTTGGATATATCGCTGCTGCGAGACATGGACGACCCGGATCTTACGGGCAACAGGGCGTTCATAGGCCTGCAGAACCGCCGTACCGACCCTCTGATATATTATTACGACAGCCTGAAATCAGGCGGGGCCGGTTGGGAACTGAGGTTTTTCTCTGCCGCGGAAATGGATTTGTTGTGTACCAACGGCGGCCCCGACCCTATTCATCCGCTCCACAGCTATACGCCGCAGTTCTGGCAGCAGTACTGGTGGCGCAGGATTGGAGCTCGCGAGGTCAATTTAAAGTTCGATTATCGCAATCCGGCCGACACAAACGAATACTGCCTTTTGCGTATTACCGAACTTGATAAAGGCACTTCAGCCGAAAATGAGTGGTGGCGCAAGGAACCTTATTACAGTAGGATAGACACGGTTATAGGGCAAGATTCACGCCTGGCTGTAAAACTGCTGCCGTCAGAAGGAAAAATCCTCTCTATCGAAGTCCTTCACCCGCCAACAAATCTTATTGGCAAGCTGGATAATTCAAACCAAAGCAAATTGATAGCATTTCCAGTTTACGACGGTACCCGGAAAACAGATTCAATACGGTACCACTTAGTCTATTACAGGCCGGGATATTGCTTTAGCCGGCAGCAAAATATCGATTTGGTTTACTATACCCGCAGCAGGCCTGTATGGAAAGACAGCCAGGACGAAAATATTGTTTGGGAGCAGGAAATCTGTGTATCGGATATGTTAGAGAATCTCCCCGGCGAAGAGCCTGAAGAATTTGATTCCTTATCGTGTAGGCGCCCCTCAATCGTAGTCAGGCGCAATGCGGACAGCGTGCCTGTAGCATACATTGTATATTCCTGCGAGGGTATCGATGTTGCCGCTACTGGTAATATAGGCGAAACGATGCTCGAAATTAACGGGCAAACAGTCAGGGATAGTATCGGGTATGTTCAGGCTGTCTATGCGACAAACCAATACAACCCTTTGCCTTTCGGCAATCCATGCATAAATGCTTCGGCTAACTGCAATTACTACGCTTGGAGCGACTTTTTTGACGGTATTGTGGCATCATATAAATTTCCTGATGATATTTACTTCAGGGATACAGTGCGATTGCGGTACAGCCCGGGCATTTCTGGGTTTAATTCCTCTTATTGCAGCCAGCCGTCCATGAATGTATATTCAAATATCGAAAACGGTGATGATAATTGTTCTATAGTATGGCAAGAGGTGGATACTATTAATATCGGCAGCGTAATTAATTATTCCAGGCTAAGGGGCTCTGCTGCCGGATTTGCGAAGTATATACCCAAAAATCATAATTTCGGTTCTCTAGTTTTTCCGGTAGCTGTTAACAATGACACTACTATTGCTTGTATTAACTATTCGTCAGGTATAGCATCATACCCGGCAATTTCAAGGAAACTAGTAAGCGCTTATTTTTTTAATTCTATGAATGGCTATAACAAAGGAGAAACCGTTGTATGGCAGGAACCGGTAATTTCGGAAAATCAGAGAAGTATTTTGTGTTTCAGAAGTATTGAACTGAGCGACTCGGCAAACATACCTATTACCTGGCATATAGCGCCCAAGAAATCGATAAGGTCGTTGAAGTTTGACCTTTACAGGCCGTCAATAAGTAATACAATGGATATGAAGAGATATTTTTTTAATCCTACAATGACAGATCCATTTATTGAAAGAATAGGAGGAAATTACGGCCTTTCGTTTAATTTTAACGGTGGCTCTAAGTTTGTTGACCAAATAGCTCAGTTCCCTTTATATTCTAACACTTTATTCATGGGCGATGATTGTTTAGATACAAATTTCATTTATTTCAAGAAAGTATCGGACGGACATATACCACATTTAAGTAATTACCCATACTTTGAAAACAACAGAAAAACATGGACAAACAGGCAGGTCTTTGAATACGGCGAT
>DAINRZ010000656.1:0-2342 GCA_036741575.1 Kapaibacterium sp. (SeqCode) | reverse complement strand
CCGAATCCCATTCGCTGGGCCCAGCTTCTTTTCAGGTTGTCGTTCCATTGAGTTTTGTATTCATATTGGTAAGCTTCGCCTGTAGGAAATGAATTTGAATAAAAATATATATTTGGATCATTTACGTTGTAGGGATTTGTGAATTTCTCAGATGAAAAATTCTGGTAATCTTCAATCTTCTTTGCGGTAAATGTCAGTGCGTTATATGCCCTTCTCTGCACATCCTCTCCATTCGTGGGTTTGCCGTTTGCAGCCAAAGGGACGCCCATAAATTTGCTGACGGAAAGCATCAAAGCGGCAATGCCCGATACCTGGGGCGCAGCGTGCGAAGTGCCATGCCAAATACCGTATTTCCTTAAATCTTGAATTGCTCTTTTTATTCTATCTTGTACAGGGCCATAAGTTCGTGTAGTACTATTGCAGGTATAAGTTGTCGATGATGGCGAACTCAAATAAAAATCAATATCGGCAGGGACATTATTTATTGTAATACACAGTCCATTTAATCTGCAGGTAAACCACTCTGGCGAACCGACAGCATGATGGTTATCACAATTCCCATAAAGCGGGTCAACTTCGGAGGCGCTCAAAATTCCAACTCCGGGGGCTACCAAATCGACAAATGCTTTTTCTTTTTCATCAATTCTGGTAACAATATCTACATTTGTGTTGAATTTCTTTACTCAGGTTTAAAAATTGCCGACAGTACCAAATTGCACATCCTTAGTATAATTAGGCCCGATTTGCTGATAGGGCGGCCCCCATGGCTCGCAAAATTTATTTTTGTTTACACCGCTCGTTGTGGCTTCAACTGCAATAATCCTGTAATCTAAAGCAGGGTTTTCGGGATGTTCAATATCAGTATATGTAGTAACTGCCGGATATGACTTTGTTGGCAAAACTTCATAGCTGCCATCTTTTTTCTTATCTGTAACTTTTGATCCACCGGAATTCAATCGGAATCTGTCATTGCCAGCAGATGCAACTACCACAATTCCCGCATCTACATCGACTCGGGACATTGTAGAACTATTTGGGCTTGGGGGGCCTCCAAAGCTACAGTTTCTCACGTCGCAATATGTAAACATGTCGGGAGTGTTATTTGTTTGGTCTAAATCAAAATTAATAGCATTTTCAGTTTGACCAATACCAATAGCCCTGCACCGCGGGGCCGTACCCGTAATCGGGAAATCATTTCCATCTCTTGCCACTGCATTAGACATACATACTAAGCCATGGCCGGTTTGCATATCCTTCCAGTCATCACCGTCACCATAATTCGTTGTCCTAAAATAATTCTGTATAACATCTGGGTGTTCACTTGGATTTACCCATGAATCAGAAATTGCAAGCGTAACTGTACCCGAACCTTTAGAGATTTCCCATGCCATCGGGCAATTAAGCTCGTATATATTCGATTGAAAGCCGAAAGGCTCAAAATTGGATGGATAAAACTCATACCATGTATGTGCCCAGTAATCCCTGTCCTGCTTCCAGTTAAGATTGATTTCACTAAGTTTAGTATTTGGCCTCAGGGCAATATCATTAGGGACTGAAGCAGAGACACCATAACGTGGCCTGTAATGTATGCTTATCATTGAATCGATGCCTGCTGGAAACATTGATTCTATATTTTCTATACATTGGTAATCATCAAATAGTATTGTCACGCAGCCGCTTTCTAAAAACCAGCTTGAATCTGTGGCATCAAATATAGAATTTCTTTTAAAGTAGATTATGCCTAATTCCGATTCCAAATCTTCGAACTGCTCTTTTAGTCCCGGTATGCTGTCACTCAAATCGCTAACTCTTTTCATTTCATTCGGTGGAATCACCTCATCAAACGGGTAGCGGGTGAACTTTGCTGTGAAATACTTTTTTGCAAAGATTTTTCCGAAGGTTACGGAACCTGGGCAGTCGTCTAATTTTACTGAATCCGGGTTGTCGCTCCCAGTATTTGTTAAAATGTCATAATCATTAGGGTATAAAAGCTTCAGGCACGTATCCTGCTGCGCCACGCAGTTATTAACATAATGGCATAAAAATAGCGCTAATAATGAAGATATAAATTTCCTCATATAATTAATTCCTTTATTTTTTATTTACTTATTTAATTTTTATAAACTTATATGCTTTATTATTATACGTAAAATAATAAACGCCATCCTGAAGAAATGATACGTCTATTACATTTTGATAGCTGGTTTCATGAACTAATTGACCATTCATCGAATATATACAGATTTTTTCATTTATTCCAACATCCATGAAATTGATATAAATTTTATCATTTACAGGATTTGGTAAATAATTTGTATCATTTCCATAAGAATAGTGTTTAT
>DAINRZ010000655.1:0-2344 GCA_036741575.1 Kapaibacterium sp. (SeqCode) | reverse complement strand
ACAACAGGCCGTGTTGCTTATGCCAACCTGCACCACTTCGGCGATGCACCCGGCGACCGCGGACTCTTAGGCGTCCCCGGTATCGGTTACACATTCACACTAACCCGCGCCACATGGATTCCGTTCGTCAGGCCGTTCCTCGGCAAGAAATATATTGGCGATAAGACAATCGAAGAACATTGCTACGACGATCCGGTTGAACTGACATCGTTCAACGGCAAAGCAAGAGAAGAAGGTATCGACCTGTTCTGGGAGACAGCTTCCGAAATTAATAACCATGGCTTCTATGTAGAAAGAAGAGACCTTTCGAACAACAGCCAGTGGAAAGAAATTGCATTCGTAAAGGGTGCCGGCAGCTCATCGAACATCAACAGGTACAAATACTTCGACAACAACGTAGTATTGAACAACACTTACGAATACAGGCTGAACCAGGTCGACCTGGACGGCAGCAAAGACTGCGGTACTCATTCACAGGTTATCAGGGTTAAATTCGGACACGAAGGTATCCTTGTACTCAACCAGAATATGCCCAACCCGTTCAGCGAAACAACTATGTTCTCCTTCGTATTGCCCGAAAATGCAAGAGTAAAACTCGAAGTACTCGACCTATTCGGCAATGTACTGAGGACAATAGCCGACCAGGAACTCAATGCTTCTTCTTATACCTATAATTGGGACAGGCTCTGCAACAATGGTACATATGCCCCCAACGGCACATATATCTACAGGTTGACAGCCGGCGAAGAAGTAAGAACCGGAAAGATGACAATAGTCCGCTAATAAACAGGGCTTTTGACGAATCTTAAAAAAACGAGCCCCCTGCCTAAAAACAGGGGGCTTTTTGTTTATAAAAATTACGGATGAAAAATAATGCAGGATTCAATATTTACTAAAATTATAAAAAGGGAAATCCCCGCATCGATAGAATATGAGGATGATGATATAATTGCATTCAATGATATTAATCCCCAGGCTCCGGTGCATATACTGGTAATTCCAAAAAAACAAATACCAACGATAAACGATGCCGCTGAAAGCGACGCAACACTACTTGGCAAAATAATACTGACAGCAAAAAAACTTGCGGCAGAAAAAGGAATTGCCGAAGGAGGCTACAGGCTTGTGCTTAATTGCAATCCCGATGCCGGGCAGACCGTATTCCATATACACTGCCACCTGCTGGGCGGCAGGCCGATGAACTGGCCGCCGGGTTGATTGCCGCTATTAACCGTTACGGTTTTAGCCTGCATTGCTTAAGGCAATTCAGGCTAAAGTTGTAAAACAATTTGTGAGAGGTTGCCATGATATTGCGTTGTTTACTTATTACATCATTATTAATGCTAATTAATAATGCCATCTTTTCCCGGGAGAAAGTATTCTCCACTATCACTTCCGGCTATCCCTTTCTGTTCAAATAGATATAATAATAAAATTGAATTGAAAAAATATTTAAGGAGTACATAATGAACAGACTGTTTCTACTACTAACAACTCTTGCACTTGCTATAATCGTAACGGCATCGCCTGCCAAAGACGATAATATCAAAGGAAGCAACGGAGTGCAATACAAAAGCGAGCTGGCAATTCCAACGTCGTGGGGTACATTCGGCCCGGATAACTCAAGTTATCCAATGCCTTTCGATCCTATTGCCAACACTAGAACTATGCCGGCCATATCAACGGGTTACTATTTCGTGGACAGCCATGAATTTACTAAGCCTTACTCAGATGCCCCCTGGCATCCTGTTCCTGCAATCGAAGACACGAACGATACTCATGGCGGCGAGTGGATTAGAATAATGACAGGCCCGCGCCAGATGAATTTCACGGATGCAGCTTCTGCAGCAGCATACTGGGCAACTAACGTAAACGGCCATACTTACTTCCGCAACCCGGCGCTGCCTGCTGCAGGTTCGTGGTTCGAGCACGGAACTGCAAGGGCAACCGACTCGACCGACGACGCCATAGCAGGGCCTATGCCCCTGGCAATAAAAGACGGATTCTACTTTAACGGCGTAAGATACGATTCATTCTATGTTTCAACAAACGGTATCATAGCGCTGACAAACCGCAGGTATTTATATGCCGATGAAGGCAACAGGAAAATCGGCACATCTGGCGACTGCTACGACAGAATGAGTATGGACTGGTTCAACCCGGTTCCCGGCAGAGCCAGAACAGGCCGCGAAGGCAATACAACTTCGCTGCTCGACCCCACACCCGATAACTTCGGTTACCAATATGCGGTATTGCACAACAACCCATATAGCACACAAGCAGGCATCAGGACACGCGGCGGGCATCTCGACACCGTGTTCGGTAATTCATACAGATCGGCCGT
>DAINRZ010000654.1:0-2350 GCA_036741575.1 Kapaibacterium sp. (SeqCode) | reverse complement strand
TAAACGGCAATATCTGTGTAATTCCTGCCCTTGCGCATATAAGAGCAGACTATTTCCATATACTTATTAAACTGCGGCAACTCGGGCGTAAGGGACGAATTCTCGCCCACATGTACAGATGCATAGAATATGTTTGTATCACCATTGCCGTTGAAAGGCATACCATGCCAGAATATATGATTTACGCCATTTGCGAAAAGTGCATCTGCAACAAGTTTCAGGTCGGCTGTTTGCTCCTGTTTCTGGTAAGGGCCTGGCCCCGGCCATCGCTTCCATCCGTATATGCATGTAAATGTCTCGGCAGATACAATGTTTTTCGATGACAAAACGGCTGCCGATGCAGGTATTCTCGAGAAATTCGGCTCGTATAGTATAGCTTCGGATTCCGGTACATCGACAAGCGAAAAAGCTGTAAGGAGGTCAGTAGGCGACCCACCGCACTGTGCTCGTGAAAATCCTCCCAGTTTATTGGAAATCTCTGTAAAAGGCCTGTAAAATTCATCCAATACATATTCGGATACTAACTTCATATAATCATAAAATATCCCCTCGTGGCCCTTTGTGTAAAGGCTGTCCATGAAAGGCTTTATATCATATCCGTATGCCTTCATGAACCTGCCGTCGAAGCCTTTTGTCCATATCTTTCGGGTATCGACCTCCCATGAATCGCAAAACAGGGCGGACTTACGGCCTTTCAACGCCTCGGCAAGCGCACCGCCCACTCTGGCAGAATAGTTTACCAAAGCGCCTTTATCCATGTGGTTCAGGGTACGGAACTTCTTAGGGTGCTCCCATGTAATCCTCCGCCTGAGCGGGGCTGTTGTATCCCCATAGTGGAGTTGCCCCTCCCCGGGCGGGATATAGCTATCGCCAAAAGGCCACAGTGTACCGAAGGTAAAATCGCATCCCAGGCCGAGTTTATCGCTGTATCTCTTGGCAAATGCAACAACAGAAGACCATTCAGGAGAAAGCCATTCCTGGCGTGGGGCAAGCGAATCAGTTCCGTATGGGTAAACCCATGCTATTTCCGTACCGCCAAAGCCGTTTTCAGCGAGCCAGTCAAGCTGGTATTTTACATCGTTCGTATCGATTACCGAAGCGAACCACCACCAGCGCGTGTAAGGCCTGGAAGTATTATAATAGCCCTTGTCATTCTGCTGAGAATAGCATGCAGCAAAGACTATCGTAATAATAATAAATGTGTTAAGCAATCTTTTCATATTCTTCTCAATAATTATTAGAAATAATTTTCATACTGGCCCGAAACCGGCTGATTTACATAGAAAGTATATGGCTGCGGCCTTGGCGGCTATTTCGATTTTGTCCAATGCCTCGGAAAGTGTCTTGCCAATGGCTGTAACACCATGTTTCTCCCAGATAACAATATCACTGCATGAAATAATAGCGGCCGTATCATTGGCAAGCGCCGACGAACCCGGCTCGCGGAATGGTATGACAGAAATCCCTTTTTTCAGGAACATACCCATTTCCGGATGGATTTTGTAAAGTAAATCACTCATTTTATTGCTTTCACCGAAAACAGGATGGTGAGACAGGGCAATCAACTCTGTCGCATGACAGTGCAATATGCACTTTTCGGGCATATCTTTCAGTATAATTTCATTAAGTATTGCCAAATGCGATGCAAGTTCCGAGGTCGGAACAAAATCTGCCAGAATTTTATCCTCAAACGTAAAGATTTCACAGTCATGCCCGGAATCAGAAATCTTTAATACGCCAATATGAGGAATTGGATTATTGGCAATATCCCTCATCCTGCTTCCCGAAGCTGAAACAAGAATATGCTTTCCGGATAATGCCGGATAATAAATATCCAATTTTAATTCATTTTTTGTTTTGAATAAACTAAGTTCCGATAAATTCAATTCATCTGCCAATAAGGAAAAATTTCCCGCGATTGCCTCGGCCCAGCCATGCTGCCGGAGCGTATTGGCAACATCGGCTATATCTTGTGCTAGTAAATTAATTTGCATAAATACTATTTTCAATTCCATTATTCTAAAATTACAGGGAAATTATGGTTTTTATAGGAAATTATGAAATTTTTGTTATAATTCAGGACGGATAAACCAGATATAGTAAGCGTCCAGTTAAAGAGGTTTACATAAAATTACCCGTGGTATCTATATAGTTTACTGATTGGTAAATGAAATGCTTAAATTAGGCTTAAAAGGCTCTTTTCACCATGAAAAGGGCTTTTCTATTTTCTTGAAAAATAGTTCTTACATATGTTTATAGCCTCCATTTCCCCATCCAAGGGAGTTTGCCCCTTTGGATAAAATTCTTTAATGAGGCTTGCCCTATTGTTCCTTAAATTTCGCTCTCTGCC
>DAINRZ010000653.1:0-2363 GCA_036741575.1 Kapaibacterium sp. (SeqCode) | reverse complement strand
GATGAAGAGGCCATAATTCAGTCTGACTCGAAGCTGCTAAGGCAAATCTTCAACAACCTGATAATAAACGCAACAAAGTATTCCAATCCATCATCCAATATTATGATAAGAATAGAACGTGAGAACAGCCATTATATATTTAAAGTCAAAGACTTCGGTTACGGCATAGCGCCGGAAGACCTTACCAGGCTGTTCGAACCATTCCACAGGGGCAAGAATATCGGCGCAAAATCAGGTACTGGTTTAGGCCTTGCTATAGTGAAAAAATGCATCGAACAGCTAAACGGCAGCATCTCGGTTGAAAGCGCTCTCAACAAAGGTTCCGAGTTTACAGTTACCCTGCCTGTTAACGGCAATTAATGGCTGCAGCCGCAAGTGGGCGCATCAAACGGGCTGTTAAAAACAAATCCCGAGCCATGGGGGCCATTCACATAGTCTAATGTAATACCCATATAATAGAACAGGCTTTCTGCAGAAATCACAATCTTAAGACCATCAACTTCAAAATGCCTGTCATTATCTTCGATGATATTATCGAAGCCGAGCATATACCTCATTCCGGAGCATCCGCCGCTTTGCGAATCGAACCTTAAGAAAAAGTCCTTTGGAATATTATTATCAACGATTGCTTTGTTGATACTCTCGAGCGCAGCGCCTGTTATCATCAGGTCGTCGTTGCTGTCGGATCCTTCCACATTTGTAGAAATCCTGTAAACCTTAACATCATCTATTGCTTCTGCCATGTTAAACTCCTTTTGTTTTAAAAAATGTTTAGAAATCGAAATCAATAAATACATTATCTGTTGTGGGATGTGCCTGGCAAGTGAGCACATAACCATCTTTAATTTCCTGGGCTGTAAGGGCTTCTGATTCATCCATCATCACTTCGCCGCTCATCGTTTTGGCTCTGCATGTAGAGCAAGCCCCTATCTGGCAGCTAAAGGGCGGTTCGAGCCCTTCTCTCATTGCTGCCTGTGTAATCGTTTCATCAGGCTCTACCACAAAGCTGTTTATATCTCCATATAATTTTATTTTTACGGTTCTTTTAATCAAAGCCGGTTTTTCTTCCTTCTTGCTGCCTGTTTCCTCGTCCGGTTCGGGCAAAGGCGCTGTAAACATCTCTCTGTGAATTCTCGATTCGTCTATCCCTGCTGATGTGAATACCTGCAGTATATCCTGCATCATTGCCGGCGGGCCGCAAACAAAATACTCATTATCTGCGATTTTTTTCCCCAGATGTTCTCTTATCAAATTAAGCGCATGTTCCCCGGTAATCTTACCTGCGGGCCCTTCCCACATCCCGGCAGGCCTGCTCAGGATGTGAAAAATCTTTAGATTGGGATAATCGCCGGCAAGGCTTTCCAGTAAGCCTTTAAAAATAATTGATTCTTCATTCCTGTTCTGATAAATAAGCAGAATCCTGCTTTTAGCTTCTACCCTAAGTACTGACTTTATCATGGATATGAGTGGAGTAATGCCGCTTCCTGCACCTATCATAACATAATCGGTATTCCCGCGCGGAGACGGCTCGACTGTAAACCTGCCGAAAGGAGGCAATACTTCGAGTATATCTCCTTCTTTTAATTCGTCGTGCAGTTTTTTCGACATGAAACCTTCGGCAGCTTTTTTTATTGTCACAGTAATCGGTTCCTCGAAATACGGCGAACTCGATATTGAATACGCCCTCCGGTTATCCGGCCTGTCTTCCTTTAATTTCAGTGTCAGGTACTGGCCCGGCAGATAATAAAACTCCTCGGCAATATCATCTGGAATATCAAATGAAACGGAAATTGTATCTTCGGTTTCCCGTGTAATTTTACTGACCTTCAAATCGTGGAATTTTACAGGCATTTCATCTCGCTAATTAAAATAATCCTAATTCAAGTTTGGCAGCGTCGCTCATCATGTCTTTGTGCCATGGCGGATCGAATGTGATAATGACTTTTACATCAGTTATTCCGTCAATCGCTCTTACTTTATCTTCTATTTCCTTTGGCAGCGAACCAGCAACAGGGCATGTGGGAGCCGTCAGGGTCATCAGAATGACCACCTCCCGGTTAAGTGTCGCTTTAATATCATATACCAATCCTAATTCATAGATATTTACAGGTATTTCCGGATCGAATACCTTTTTAAGCACATCTACCACTTTCATTTCAATTTGTGCGGGTGTCAGGTTGTTCTCCATTTCAGCTACCTGTCTCTTCGGTCGATACAACGCTATTGGTTTCGTGATGGTGCCCATATTCATGGTCAAGGGCATTTTTCATGGTATGCCAGGCAAGGCTTGCGCATTTTACCCTTGCAGGGAATTCGCGAACACCGCAGAATACTGCAAGCTTGCCGAGGTCAACCATATCTAC
>DAINRZ010000652.1:0-2364 GCA_036741575.1 Kapaibacterium sp. (SeqCode) | reverse complement strand
AAACTCATATTCACCTGTTTTTTCAATCATAATAGCTTGGTTTTCCAGTGGTTTGCTTTTGCTGAATACCAGCCGGTTCCTATCGCGCAGAACATAGAAATTCTTACTAATATCGGCAATGGAACCTGAAGGCAGGCTGCATAGGCTTGCAATCCTGTCGATAATAGCCATCGGAAGCGGCTGAAGGTGGAAGTTAGCTTTAAGTGAAGCCTGAATAATCTCACCCCGGATAAATTCGCTGTATGTTTGCAGCATCCCGATTCTCAGAGAGAACCTGCTGTCGCGTTTATCAGTGACAATATTTTTAAGATTCTGCTGGACAAAGTCGTTAATAAACTTGTCAGCGCCTTTCAGCAGTAATGACGTCCGGCTAAGGATATCTACTATAGATGGATTGTACTCTGTCTCGAGGTATTTTATCAGTTCATGCCTGATTTTATTTCTTGTAAAATTTAGCATTGCATTTGTCTCGTCTTCGCGCCATTTAGAATTTCGTGCAATAGCATATTCGACAAGCTGCTGCTTCCGGCAGCCGATTAATGGGCGTACAAGCATGATGTTTTTGTTAAGGGCTCTCGACCATGGGATTCCGCTAAGCCCTGTTAATCCCGAACCTCTCATAAGATTAAACAGAAATGTTTCGGCTGAATCATCTAATGTGTGGGCAGTAGCAATATAATTTACTTTGAGTGTCCTGGCAGTCTGCTCTATGAATCTATAGCGCATTATCCTTGCAGCCTGTTCCAGGCTTAGATGGTTGTTTTCGGCATATTCCTTGACATTGCCCCTTGTACAATGAAAAGGGATGCTGTAATAAGCAGCAAGTTTCCTGGCATATTCTTCATCGCCATCCGAAGATACACCTCTTAACTGGTGGTTATAATGAACCACATACGGTTTGTAACCGTATTTAACAGATAGATTGGCTATTATATCCAGCATTGCTATTGAATCTACTCCGCCTGAAACCGCCAAAAGGATTTTGGCACTATCAGGAATATACAGTTCATTTTTTATAAAACTCTCGACCTGTGATATAACTGTATTTACCGCTGGTTTGGCCAGTTCCTCGGGCTTGATAAGAGACTTCCTGCTAACAAGCCATTTTTCTGCGGATTGTTTAGGCTGTTTTCTTCCGGTATTATTTGACTTCTTTTTTTGCAAAACAATTAATGTAAATAAAAAAACTGAAAAATAACATTTTTTCAATCAAAAATTCAATTAATACAATGTAATGATTAATTAATAAATGAAAGCCACAATTAAAAATATCCTGGCTTTCAATAAATTATTACATTTGAATACAATGAATTACAGCAATAATACTATATTATTTTAGTCAGCTTTTGGTGGTTTCCAGCCTGGGCGTTTCCAGCTTGACAGTTCAATAAGGACATTTCCGACTAATACTTTCATTTTTGCTTTTACTGGTATTCTGGCTTCGTCGGCCGAAAACCAACCTTCGAAACTGCCGTTAAATCCATAAACGCCGTTATAATCAGCTTTACCTGTAAAATATACTGTTTTTATGGGATAATCAACTTTATCGATTTCAACTTCCCTTATATCATCACCGCTAAAATTAATTGTTGTATAAGCGAGTCCTTCTATAAATGTTGGCACCTTGATACTCTTTTTTAACAATAAATACTTGCGCGGAAAGAAGAATAACGACAACCCGTCGTTCCATTTTTTATCGGTATTAAATGTTTTGCTAAAAACAGATTTGGCTCCTAATCGCCTGCTGAAGAGAATAATTTTCCGGTCGTATTCAAAATCTGCCACATCATACTGCCAGGATTTATTGTCCTGGGTCCGGCCTTCAAATTTAAAAGAATAAGAAACAGTATTATCGATCCATGAGTCATAAATGGCATTGAGCGATACGAAAGGAATCCCCTCGGCAGATTTTAGGTAACATTTTGCTTTGTAAACCTTTTTGCCTTGGAATTCAGTTGCCTTTTCCGTCACAATCCTAATCGTACCAAGGTGAAGGCCGAAAAAAGATACATTATAAACTAATTCCTCGCCGGCAACAGGGACAAAATTATTATTGCCTGCTTTAGCGCCTATGCTAAGGATTACGATGGCTATAATTACAGTAAATGCTCTTTTCATTATCAAAACTATATTAAATTAATATGACTATATAACAATGCATTAATTAATTGCTATCCAATGGTTTCCATGATTTTCTTTTCCATTTCTTTAATTCGATATTGACCATTCCCAGATATAGTTTTACCTGTGCTTTCAGGGGCACTCTCATATTGTCGGCGCTCACCCATGCCCTGAAATCCCCAGTTACACCATATACACCTGTCCAGTTACCTTTGCCTGCAATATAAAAAGAAGGAGTCTTGT
>DAINRZ010000651.1:0-2365 GCA_036741575.1 Kapaibacterium sp. (SeqCode) | reverse complement strand
TTCACACTTTTTGCCGAAAGAACCGGAAAGCTATATAATTCAGATTATATTTTTCTTCGGATTGATTTTTTCAACCTCGAACTGGACTCTCGAGCTACAAAAGAATACGATTGGGCCTGTCTCTCCGCAGATGCAGCCACAGTCTCCGATAGAAAGGGGCGGGGGTGTGGCAAGCTGCTCCGATGCCTGTCCGGTGTACTGCCCAAGGGTAAAGAGGCTGTGTGAGGAATTGAAATTTTTACAAATTTATTTTCATTAGAACATCATTTGAAAATGCCATATTCGAGATTTTCAGATGAAATAATTTACATTTTTATGTAAGTATCGGACTTTTCGCCCAGCCTCTAAACCAATGTGTTGATACCCTTTTCACCTGGCTGCAATTCCCGTATCGGCGGCTGTGTTATAAAAAGGAATTGATTTGTTTTAATGTATGCTTTCCATTAAAACATCTTTTGAAATTGCAATACAGGTAATCAATGAGAAGCAAATAATTTTGTTGGTTTCTTGTTCCGGATTATCGCTCAGCGCCAAAAGCTGAAGCAGTTACCCCACCATACAGGTTGTCAAAATCCTAAAATCATTTTATTAAACTATTTGGCATTGTACCAATAATATTTAATCCTTTTTACTTTTAAATAATTACATTTGTTGTTAATTTTACTGTTTATATTTTTTGAAACAAGCGGAAATATTTGAATGAGAAAGATAGTTGAATGTGTGCCGAATTTTTCGGAAGGAAGAGACCAGGATGTTATTAATGCTATTGCCGATGCAATAAAAAATACGGAAGGATGTACTCTGCTGGACGTTGACCCGGGCAAATCGACCAACAGGACTGTTTATACATTCGTGGGCAGCCCCGAAGCAGTCGTCGAAGGCGCCCTCAATTCTGCCAGGATAGCCCGCAAACTGATCGACATGCGGAAACATACCGGCGAACACCCCCGGATGGGCGCTATGGATGTGTGCCCGTTCGTACCTGTTGCCAATGTGACGATGGAAGAATGCGTGGCGTGTGCAGTGGAATTCGGCAGGCGCGCCGCCGAAGAGCTGGGTATTCCGCTGTTTCTATATGAAGAAGCCTCGAAAACCGATTACAGGAAGAAACTGCCCGACATACGCAAAGGTGAATACGAAGGCATTGCCGAAAGAATAGTAAAGCCCGAATGGAAACCCGATTTCGGGCCGGCAGAATTTGTTCCCGAGTGGGGAGCCACTGCCACCGGCGCCCGGTTTTTCCTGATTGCCTACAACGTAAATATACTGGGGACAAGCAACCAGGCCCACCGTATTGCCCTGAATATCAGGGAAGCCGGCAGGGGAGAGGGCGAACCCGGCAGGCTGAAGGAGACAAAAGCTATGGGCTGGTTCGTCGATGAATACAATATGGCACAGGTGACTATCAACCTGACAAATTATAAAGTAACGCCGCCGCACATAGTGTTCGAAGAAGTTTCGAATGACGCGCGCGAGCTGAACGTGGCCGTAGCAGGCTCCGAGCTTGTCGGGCTGATACCGCTCGAAGCCATGATTATGGCGGCAGATTATTATATCGAAAAAGAAAACCTGTTTATTATCGACGAAAGGCAGAAAATCAGCCTGGCAGTCAACAGGCTGGGCCTTAGTTCCGTTTCTTATTTCGACCCCGATAAACGGATAATTGAATACTTAGTTAAAGAAGAAAAGCCCGAACCACTGGCAAGCCTCACCCTGCGAGGGTTTATCGAGGAAGTAGCAAACAGGTCGTCGGCTCCGGGAGGCGGTTCAGCCTCGGCGGCAATTGCTGCCATGGGTGCGGGATTGGGCTCGATGGTAGCAAAATTGACCTACGGGGTCAGGAAATTCGAGCACCTGGAATTCCAGCTGCGCAAGATTATTCCCGTGCTGCACGATGTGTCGCACACGCTGATATCGATGGTCGATGCCGATACGAATGCTTCAACGATTATATGGAAGCGCTGCGCATGCCCAAAGACACCGAACAGCAAAAAACTGCCCGCAGCGCCGCCATGCAGGAAGGACTGAAAAAAGCAATCGAGGTGCCGCTCGGCACTATGAGGATTGCCGGGAGTGCATGGGACATGATGGCGGAGATTTCCAGGATAGGCAATATTGCGTCCAGGTCCGATGTCGAAGTCGGGGCGCGCTCACTCGAGACAGGCATCTGGGGCGCTTACAAGAACGTTTTAATTAATTTGCCGGGTATCAGGGACGAGGCATTCAAAAAGGAGAAACTGGCCGAGGCCGATGCCATTCTGAAACGCTCCGAGCAGAAGTGCAAAGAATGCTTAGATATATTGTCTAACAGAAAAGATTAGTATTTCTTATTGCCGTACTCCACCCCGCCGAGGTGGAGTCATTC
>DAINRZ010000650.1:0-2365 GCA_036741575.1 Kapaibacterium sp. (SeqCode) | reverse complement strand
AACGGGATTTATAGGCAGCCACCTTGCCGATTTGCTCATTTCGATGGGCTACGAGGTTAGCTGCACAATAAGAAAGACGAGCTCTCTGAAATGGCTCGAAGGAAAAAATTTAAAATTGATAGAGACTTCTCTTCACGATGTAGAAGCATTGAAACAAGCTGTATCGGGCATGGATTATATCTATCATGTGGCAGGCCTTACATATGGCAGGAATTACGATGAATTCCTTCGCAGCAACCGCGATGCCACTGCAGCATTGCTAAAAGCTGCAATTGAAAGCAATACCGGATTGAAGAGATTCCTTTTTGTTAGCAGCCAGACGGCCGGGGGGCCCTCGCCGGCGCTACAAAAGCCAATGACGGAAGATATGGTGCCGCATCCAATAACATCTTACGGCAAGAGCAAACTCGAAGCAGAAAAGGAAGTAAACAAAGTAAAGGACATTATCCCAGTTACAATAATAAGGGCTCCGGCTGTCTTCGGTCCGAGAGATACAGAAATATATAAAATATTTAAGACAGCAAAAGCCGGATTGGGCACTCTTGTAGGCTTGAAGCCAAAATACCTGAACCTGGCTTATTCAGGCGATTTGGTTCGCGGATTCGTATTGGCAGCAGAGTCGGAAATTTCAAGAGGGGAGACTTACTACATTACAAACGATGGCCGCTATTCCTGGGATGAAATGATGGATATAATCAAAAATGCCCTTGGCAAAAGCTTTTTGTTTAAACTAAAAATACCACAGCCATTTGTTTTGGCTACTGCAGGAATATCAGGCTTATTCGGCAAACTAAGCAAAAAGCCCCCGGTGTTTAATTATGAAAAAGGCATCGATTTCATACAGGATTATTGGACTTGCTCGATTGAAAAAGCCAAAAAGCAACTCGGTTATCAACCTGAATTAACAATACCACAGGCAATCGAAGCTACTATTAAATGGTATAAGGATAATAAATGGCTGTAAAATGCTGAGATTTTTTAGAAATATTACTTCGCTGGTATTTCTTGCCATTGTATTATTAGTGGTATTCCTGTTTTTTATCAAAAAGTATTCCGCAAAAAAAGATGAAGTATTCGAAAGCCTGAATACAGATAAAATAACTGCCGGAATAAGTATATATAAGAATTCCTACGGAATACCACATATAATTGCCCGAAACGAACTCGATGCATTTTTTGCTGTCGGGTATTGCCAGGCTCAGGACAGGCTCTGGCAAATGGATTATCTTCGCAGGATTGCCGCCGGAAAGCTGTCGGAGATTTTCGGAGATGATGCCATTGATTTCGACAAATTTGCTAAAGTAATCGGTTTCCGAAAAACTGCCGAGAAGATTTATAATTCTATGGATTTGAAAAGCCGCGAAATTTTGAAGAAATACAGTGAAGGAGTCAATTTGTTTATCGACGAACACAGGGATAACCTTTCTTTCGAATATGGGGCCCTTGGCGATACTATGGATTACTGGCATCCCGTGGATTGCCTGTCGATTACAAGGCTTATGGCTTTCGAGATGTCTTACGGTTTCTGGGCTGATATAGCTTTTGGCGAACTTGCTGCTCTTTATGGCGAATCCAGGGCAATGGAACTCGTGCCGGGATACCCGGATTATGCGCCTTTTATTACTGATTCGCTTGAGGCGCCCCCAAAATCCGTTAATAAAACTGATTTTCAGAGATTAATTTCATTTAATGGAAATAAAAACTTTGAAAAGGAAAGAAAAGATATTCATAATCTGATTTCATCGTATTCCCAAAATTTATACAATACCCGAAAAATCCTGGGATTCCCCGGAACGATGGCAGGAAGCAATTCCTGGGCAATAGTTAAGCCATACAAGGATTCGACAAAAACTGAAGCTCTGCTGGCCAACGATCCTCACCTGGCACTTGGGCTGCCTGCAAAATGGTACCAACTTCATATAAGCTGTCCCGAGTTCAATGTTATCGGCATGTCTATACCTGGGATGCCTTATGTGATAATCGGGAGAAATGATTATATAAGCTGGGGTATAACTAACGTAATGCTCGACGACTGCGACTATTTTATCGTAAGGGTTGACAGCACAAATCCCGACCTATACCTCGACGAAAATAATGTTATGAGGAAATTTACTTTTTCCAGGGATACAATTAATGTCCGCGATGGCAGGAAAATTGAGTTCTATATTAGGCATACGGAGCGTTCCGCTGTTATTTCCGATTTTCACCTTTTCAGAAATTCCGGCAGGTTATTGTATTTCCCGGCAGACAGCAGTAATTATCTGCGAAAATATTGCCTTATATTCTCCTGGACAGGCAGCGATTTTTCGAATGAGAGCCTCTCTGCATATAATATTATGGTTGCAAAGAATTGGGCCGAATTTAA
>DAINRZ010000649.1:0-2370 GCA_036741575.1 Kapaibacterium sp. (SeqCode) | reverse complement strand
ATTAGCAATAAAAACAATGAGATAACATCCTTTGTGCTGATAATTCCGGTTGATACCAGAGTAATCATAGAATAATTTTTTGCTAATGCCGAAGAATTAATTATAATAATCTTGGTTCAATTTCGTATGATATGGATTTTGATAATAGATAATAGACAATGACATTCACACAAAAAGCGAATGGCTGCGTAAGCAGCCGGGGTGATTGAGATATTGCCCCATTTTAATCAGCGTTTTCAAGGGAATGTGTTATATAAATTACTTTCTGATTTTACTCATACAATTTGTTAAATAACCAAATTGCTTTTTCATCTCAAGGAAAAGCAATTTTATTATATAATTTTCAATTAATTGAAATAATTCATTTTAAAATCGTATAATATGGCAAGGTATATAATGTATTTCATTATGGGGAATTCAATTTTGCTGGAAAAACTAAAAGAACACGGTATTTACCGTAGCTTTGCCCTGTTATTTTTATCGTCGGTATTCAGCTTGTTTGTCCTGGCGCTCAGGATGGCGTTCACAGGAACTTACAGATATATGTTCCTAAACTGGAACCTTTTCCTTGCAGCTGTACCGTGGGTTGTTACTACTATTCTCTTGCTTTACCCCGGAATTGCCGCCAGGAGGATACGGTTTGCCCTGCTTTTACTGGTGTGGTTATTGTTCCTGCCAAATGCACCTTATATAATTACTGACTTGCTGCACCTGAATTATTGGAACGGGCCAAATGTGTGGTTCGACCTGGTGCTGATATTCTCATATGCCTGGACCGGCCTGATGTTTGGATTTTTCAGCATTATTAATATGGAAAGCATTTTATCAAAATCTTTTTCAACAAAAGTAATTAATGTTATTAGTTCTGTGGCTCTCTTTGCCTGCGGATTCGGCATTTATCTCGGCAGGTATGCCCGGTGGAACAGTTGGGACATTATTCAGTCGCCATTTTCGCTGATTGCCGATATAGCCGACAGGTTCATCCATCCTTTCGACCACCCCAGGACATGGGCTATGACTATTTTGGTGGGGATACTGCTTAATATTATTTATTTTAGTATGAAACCCGTTAGAAATCAGAAAAACATTTATGCAGGAAACACCTAATTATCTTTTTTATAATAAATTAAGGAGCATTTATGCAGGAATATACTAACCACAAGCCTGGTACATTTTGCTGGGTCGATTTGTCAACGACAGACACCGATGGAGCCAAGAAATTTTACAGTGCAGTATTTGGCTGGGAGATTCAAGACATACCGGTAGGCGAGGGCATGGTTTATACAATGCTTAATATCAAAGGCAAAGCAGTTGCTGCGCTTGCCGAAATGCAGCCCGAACAAAGGCAGATGGGTTTGCCGCCATTCTGGCTGTCATATATTGCAGTCGAAGATGCAGCCGAAACTATTGCCAAGGTTAAAGGAGCCGGCGGCAGTGTGATGGCCGAAGCATTCGACGTCATGGAAGAAGGCAGGATGGGATTGTTTGCCGACCCCGAAGGCGCTGTAACAGGTATCTGGCAGGCCAAAAACCATATAGGATCAAGCTATAAGAACGTGCCCAATTCATTATGCTGGGTAGAGCACGGCAGCCACAATCCCGAGCCGACTTTACCATTTTATAAAAAAGTATTCGATTGGAACCCGGAGACAAAAGATATGGGCGGGATGAAATACACTACATTTTTTATTGGCGAAGAAATGGCAGGCGGGCTGTATGTAATGGATGATACCATGAAGGATATTCCCTCGCACTGGCTGCCGTATTTCCTTGTCGATAATATAGATACGGCAATTAGTAAAATTACCGGCCTTGGCGGGCAAATTATAATGCCCAAAATGTTTGCCGAGGGTGTAGGGCATTTCTCTGTTTTCAGGGATCCCCAGGGAGCAGTAGCAGGCCTCGTTCAGGGAGTATAATATTATTTATTCCCACAATGCTGGTTAAATGCCCCAATTGTGGCGGTAAAAAGTATATTATCTTGATTTGATACCCCGTTGCTTGCGGCGGGGTAGTTCATTTTTTTCTGGTTAACGGCTAAAAGGGCTCCGATAAAGCATACGGGGCCTTTTTAGTTTTTAATTACTGCTCCCAAAAAATTTTTATGTGTGCGCAAACAAAGGAACCTGCCCTCCTGGATTTGCCAATGGAGCAAGCTCCATTGTTAATAATGTTTGACAATCTGCCTGAAGAATATCCAAAAAAAGATTATGTTAATATACAAATAATCAAATTATTAAATCCGATTTATAAACGAAAAAGGATATTCATCAATTCTTAACTATTCATTTATTTACAGTTCACACAGCCGGAGTATTTTTGTTAATAAATTTATTAACTTTAAGAAACATAATACATTATTTTCGAAGT
>DAINRZ010000648.1:0-2377 GCA_036741575.1 Kapaibacterium sp. (SeqCode) | reverse complement strand
TTAGAAAGAAGATAACCCTTAACTTTTTCACCGGATTTCAACTCAATTTCCACCTGGCTGTACAAATTGCAGATCGAAATAGATAAGAAAAACAAAACTATGAAATATCTCATGTAAAAGCCCATATAAATTGGAGAATTTCGTTAATATTAACTGATGATATTCCTTCCATCATTCATGATTTTATCAGCCCCGGCACAGGATAAATAAACATTAAAAAAAACTGGAGCGAGTGGATATATTTTTTTAGCAATTTTACGTTTAGACTGCATATCTCCAAGTAAAGAATTATACGCCACCAATATCTCATCAGCGTTACTCTGTTTTAATAAATAAATAGTTGCTGTTTCCGATTCTCAGGGCATAAGCACCCTTGCTTAAGTTGCCGATGAATACTTTTCCATACTGAATTATACTCCTGGACACGAGTAATCCGCTAATCGTATAAATTGTTGCCTCTTTTCCGTTAAGTAAGGGATCGGCAATATTGATATTATCGACCGCCGGATTAGGATAAATAATTGATTTTAGAATTAAATGCTCATTATAATTATTGATTATTTTATTCGAATCATATACTTCAATTTCCCAGAGTGAATAGCCGTTAAAATTGAACCTTTTCCTGCAGTCAATCTTTAAATACCTCGCTTCAGCATTTAATCCGTCAATCATATCCAAAAATCCGTCACTCGATTTATTTTCATAAATCTCAGTCCAGCTTAATGCATCGTTGGAAATCATTATAGAGTAATGTGTGGCATAAGAATATTCCCAATCGAGCTTTACCGAGGTGAATTTCACCGGCTCGCCGAAATCTATGTATATCCATTCGGAATCAGTATATTTCGAGGACCACCTGGTTGAAATGTCGCCATCGTTTGCGTTGGCAGGGTCATATTCCTCCGACCCTGACTCTATCGAAGAGGCAGTTATTTTCTTTTTATATGCAAGGTTGTTTGGCGTAGGCGATTCAGGCTCGGTATATTGTGGAGCCCTTCCCAGTATCAGGGCAATATCCCTGAATTCATTATAAGATAATTCTGTATTATTATTGCTCCAGGTTTTCTCCGCCAGGATTCTAAGCACTATTTTTATTGTATTGGCAGTCTGGTACTCGGTTTCCCGTTGAACCGGAGACCAATCGTTCCAAATATGGAACTTAGCCCCAATAACCCTTTTGCTGTTATCTACCACTTTTTCATTATTATTGAATAGCAGCATTTCAAAATTATTGTATATCAATTCATTATTAACATATGAACTGGCTAAGTTATAATATAAATGCCACATAGAACAGTTTATTGTATTATACCCTTCGTCGATAAACCTTTGGGCTGTATAATCGCCATTCCAATACTCTATGATTATATCCTTGTTAACCTTTGTTTTGAAAATTGCGCCATTCTGTTTGTTTGACCAGTCGTTCCATACTCTTGTAGTTTTACCATAGCTTTTTACAATCGAATCTTCCCAATTAATAAAACCAAAATATGCTTCAAATGGCTTTGCATCAGGAGCTATATTCTGTTTTGCCCATTTCCCGAATTGGGGGTACAGATCGAAATCGGTAATAAATTCATCGCATCCGAGGTGCCAGTATTTTCCCTTGAACAATGGAAGGTACTCATTTAAAATATTTGCAGTAAATTTCCTGGATTCGGGTAGAGTGAAATCGAGGCAACACTCGCCTGCAGAATTGCCTGAACTATCGACCAGCCACAATTCAGGAAAATACCTCATAATACAACTCATATGATTGGGCATGTCTATTTCGGGTATAATCTCGACGAAGTATTTTCCGGCTAATTCCTCGAGCTCCCTGATTTCTTTCTTTGTATAATGCTGTGTCGAAGTTATTTGAGGATATGTTTCGCACTCGAGCCTGAATCCCTCATTGTCGCTTAAATGCAAGTGAAACAGATTCATTTTCAGATAAGACAAATCCCTGATATGGTTTTTCAGCCACTGTATTGAGCAATACCTTCTCCCTAAGTCCACCATCAAACCACGCTCGGGGTAGTCGGGATAGTCTGTGGCTTTGCCGCATTCCAGGCTTTCGCTTTGTTTTAATAATTGAAGCAATGTTCTTGTGCCCCAGAATATTCCTCTTTTATATGGTGCTTCAATAGTAAATTTATCATCAACGGTGAAGTAATAGCCCTCATCTCCAAGCTCAATTTTATTATTAATAGTTAAATATATATCACCTTGGCCGGGCGCTTTAGAGCTTACGATATTCAGGTCCCAATTCTTCGCGGCTTTTATGTCTTCCCGCAGGGTGCTGCATATCTCAGCCAGTTCTTCCGCATAATCACTGTTATAAACAATTTTTGATTTTTCAGTCAGGGTAAGTTGGCCACTAGCTGAAGTCCATTCT
>DAINRZ010000647.1:0-2382 GCA_036741575.1 Kapaibacterium sp. (SeqCode) | reverse complement strand
ACATTTAGAAACAGGAGATTATTTCGGCTGTTATGTTTATGACGTCAAAAAGAGGAATAATAGTGAGTACCCTAAAGGGCCGGCAATAATTTCGGGAGAAGACATCTTCTGTGTTTTCAAAGACACTGATTTGTCATATTATGACGGAGGTTATTCCAAGAGGAAATCCGAAGGCTATCCCCTGGGATTGCAGGTGGAACATACTATTTATTCATGGGATACCGAAGGAGAGAAAGATATGGTTTTCCTGAGGTACGATATTATAAATAAATCGACAGACACATTGAGGGAATGTTGGTTTGCTCCATTGTATGACGCCGATATTGCTCATGTATCTAATGCCCGGGCAGGGGCTAGCAATGACAGATGCAGGTTTTTCCAGGCAGATGAAACTCTTAACCTTGCTGTAAATTGGTCTAACTCGGACCAAAAAGAAGGAGGCATGGGGTTTGGTTATATTGGATATATGTTTTTGAAAACCCCGGCAGTGAAGAGATGCGATAAAATAGTTAACGCCGTTGTGGACGGTATTGAAGGCGAATATTGCTGCCAATGCATCCAAAGGTCTATTGAAAGTGGCGAAGATAAATGCGTCGATTCTATAATATTTAAAAAAGAAGAAGAGAGCTTCCAAAGGAGTGACAAAGATACTTACCCTGAATGGGATCAGTTAGGATTAGTCACTTTCAGGAATTGGCCTATAGAGCTTGATCCAAAGGAAGACTTGGAAAGGTACAATTTTCTATCAAAGTCGGTCAAGGATGGTGACAACGGCCCCGGCGACAAAAGAATATTAATTTCAACCGGCCCCTTCAATTTACTACCCGGTGATACAGTAAGTATTTGGGTTGGATTAGTTTTTGCATTGCCTGCCGTTAATACCGAGCCAGACGGCTCCGACGAAGACCTGGGATTGTATTATTTGCAGAAAGCATTGGGCAGGAAAGCCTTGATTACTAAGAATAGCCTAATCGATAAAGCCTCCCGCGCTAAAGCATTTTTGGAAAGAGGTATGAAAACCGGCATAGAAGATGATGAAAACAAGAGAACCGATTATAAACCGGATATTGCTATTGCTCCCAATCCGGCCTTTGATATGATAACAGTACGCTTTGAAGATGAATCAACTCATGTAAATGCTATAGAGATATTTAATATGCTCGGAGAAAGAGCGTTGTCTATCAGTAACCCTGAACTTGTTAATAACGCACTAAACATAGATTTGAACAGCTTAATGCCCGGCGCATATATGGTTAGGGCAATCCTGGGCAACGAATACTGTACATCCAGGTTTAATCTGTTGAAGTAGTCTCTACATCTTCACCAATTTTCCTAATACCTTGCCCCTGTCGCATTCGATAACCACGGAATAGATACCAGCAGGCAGTTCCGCAGGCAATGCGAACATATACTCGTTCCTGCCTGACTCTATAGGAATATCGCATCCAAATACCAGCTGCCCCATGGTATTGACAAGAGACATCCTGCCACGGTCATCAGCAGCCGATTCGATTATCAGGCTAATCCTGTTATCAGTTGAAGGATTTGGATTTACTGAATGAAGGCTTATGCCAGTGGAATTAACATTATCGTCTTCGGCTGAGTTTCCCGTACCGACAGTAAAGCTGAATGCCTTTGCCCAGGGGCCGTCGTCGGTTCCATCATTAATCCTGACACGCCAGTAATATTTCTTGCCGGTTTCCAGCCCCGTAAGAGGATATTCAGTTGAAGTTACCGTATCGTCAATATATCTGGTATTGAAAAAGAGCTTGTCGGACAGCTGCACATGGTAGCTCTTTGCAGCGCCAACCTGCGACCACTTCAGGATTGTGCTGGGGCTTACGTTTGCAGCAGCGTCCGGCGGATCGGTAAGTGCAGGGGCAGCAAGAACTTTCGGTGGCTTCGTTTTGAAAGCCCATGTTTCAGACCATTCGCTTTCTATCGAATCGCTGACTGCTTTGACCCTCCAATAGTAATAAGTTTCGTCTTTCAAACCTGTAACTTCATAATACAGTCCATCGATGTCTTTAGATTGGGCAAATATCTGGCTGAAGATTTTATCTGTCGATACTTCAATTCTGTATGACTTAGCCCCTTTCACGCTGTTCCAGCTTAGCTGCAGGGTTTTGTCCTGATCGAATGCAGTATTAATGGGCGATTTCAGTTTAGGCGGGCTCAGCCTGGGCGCACCGCTGAAATCCCTGAATAATGTACATTTTGCTGTAATTTCTTTATAGTTGGTTGTTGCAGTTTCATTTGTCAAAACGACATACCATTCATTCCCGCTTTCGGGAAGCCCGAAGGTGCCGCCGCTGCCGTATAACCTGTCAATCCTCCCGTAGGATTCGAACTTCTGGCCTTTCAGGTATTTCTCATAATTAT
>DAINRZ010000646.1:0-2386 GCA_036741575.1 Kapaibacterium sp. (SeqCode) | reverse complement strand
ATATAGCCTGAAATAATGCCGGTTTTAGTATTTACGGCAACGGCAGACAGCCCTGCGGAAAAGCTCATGGCATAATGGTAGGCCGGTTTGACTGCAATCCTCCCCGATTTGTCGATAAATCCCCATCTGCCGGTCGAATCCTGATACTTTGCCAGGCCTTCGGAAAACATACCTGCCAGTGAGGCCTTCGGCAGCCTGATAACTGTTTCGAACCGGGAATTGATATACTCAGGCTTGCCGTTTATTGCTGCCACACATGCCAGGCCTTCGGAAAACATAGCCGCCGATTTATAATGCTTAGTGCTTACCCTGCCGCTTTCGTCAACATAATCATATGTGCCGTCTTCATTTTGGATAACTGCAAATCCATCGCGGAAAAAACCCGGCTGATTTGTAAATAATGTGTCTATTACCATCTCGCCGTTGCTGTTTATATACCCCCATTTTCCGGCCTTTGTCGGCGAAAAAGGTATCAAACTTATGTTGCTTACTTTTTCGTAACCGTTGCCGCACCCGGCCAGGATTATAGCAAACAACACAGGTATGGCTTTGCGCAGCGGCATATCTTACTGGCGCTCTTTTTCGGCAATATCCTGCAAATGCTTGTCTTTAAGGACAAAACTGAAAACTAACTGCGAAGGCATCCTGAGTATGGCCGCAGTCGAGGTTTCGGAGCTGGAAAGAAACGAAGCTTTGTCCTCTTTGTCCTGTGTAAATCCTGCTTTGGTGATAATACTTTTCAGCGCATTATAAATAATATCAATTTTCCTTGTCATTGCCTGAGGGAAATAGACGGAAACTTCCATAGACCTGAACCTCGATTCTTTATCGGCTATCGGCTTCGAAAAATCGAAAATATAGCTGTAGGTTACCATTCCGAATTTCGCCTGGGGCACCGTGAGCGATTGTTCGCTAAGCACATATTTCAGGCCGCGGGCTTTAACGAAATTCTGCACGAATGCAAAATCGGAATAGCCCCCCATTCCGTTTACTGTCAGCACAGTCAGCTGGCCAATCAATGTGTCGGCAAGGCTCTTGATGTCGAAAACATCTGTCTGCAGGTACTTGTCCACATTTAATAGTTCGTCGTATTCCAGGCTGACGTTAAATATGGGAAACCCGCCTTTATTCACTTTGTTGCCGCTGCCGTCAACAAACAAAATTTCGCTGCCTTTTTTCACAAGTGCAGTCTTTGCAAAAAACGGGATATATATACCGTCGAACTGGAAGTCAATTTTCATGTTGCCGTCGGGCTCCATAAATCCCCATTTACCATTTGAGCTGACGGCAGATACTCCGTTCACAAAAATAAGATTGTTCTCGTACTTTGGCTCGACGGCAATTTCTCCTTTTGTATTAATGGCGCCCCATTTATCTCCTTTCAGGAACGAAGCATAACCGTTGAAAAAGTCGCCAAGCATTTCCCAGTCCTTTTTGCCCGAAATTATTTTTGCCCCCTTATTATCGAACACTCCCCACCCGGTGGAATCGTTGAAAACAGAAACATTGTCGTTGTAATACCCCAAAGTCATTACGTCATCGGGCAAATCGAATACTTTAGCGCCTGTTTTGTCAATCACCCAACTGGTGGATTTGTCGCCGCTCAGCATGTGCACCCTGGCAAGTCCCTGCTTGAAACTGCTTACAAAATCGAACTGAGGCTTTATCGCTACTTTGCCTTCTTTATCTACATAGCCCCACTTGCCGGCTTTGTCCTGAAACTTTGCAAGCCCGTCGGAGAAAGTGCCTGCAAATACGGCGTCGCCAAGTTTGAATACCGTTTTAAATTCGGCATTTATAAATTCGGGCGCTTCGTTTTCTCTGACTACACATGCAAGCCCTTCGTGGAATAAAGTGGCATCTATTACTTTTGGGCCAGTAATTTCGCCCTTTTCATTAATAAAAAACAAATATCCGTCCGGCTTGCGCACAAGGGCATAACCTTCTTTGAAATAAGTTGGCTGCGTTTCGAAAACCGTGTCGATAACTTTATTGCCTTCGGTATCGAGGAAACCCCATTTGCCACCCTGGCTGCCCTGAAACGGTATATATTTTATATCGAGCATTTTGGACAGTTCATCTTTGCTGCCGCAGGATACCAAGATCAAAGTTAATACATAAATGTAGATAGCCCTGAAAATCCTCATTTTATTTTTTTCCCTGTTATAAATTAATTAACTTATTTAAAATCAAACCTGAAAGTAATCCTTGGGCCCATTGCTTCAATTGCAGCAATACTTTCCTGGCTTTCGTAAACAATTGCCCTATCTTCGGAGCGCTTAGCAAATCCGGCCTTTTCCAGCCTTTTTGCCAATTCCTTCTTAAACGATTCGGCTTTTTCCTGGAATCCCAGGTTCATCTCGACAGTAAAAAGGACAGTATTTAT
>DAINRZ010000645.1:0-2387 GCA_036741575.1 Kapaibacterium sp. (SeqCode) | reverse complement strand
GGATATGATGTAATCTTCTGATTTTGGGATAGGTAATAGATAACAGGCTGTCCGGGTAATTCCGGGCAGACTCGTTTTATTTATTGAGCATTTTAATTCAGAATTTAATACTAAATACTTTAATATTGTCAGGCCAAAATGCCTGACCTGCTTGCTGGTTGCGGTATGAAAGGCATTCCTGCCTGTTTCTCAATCCCCCGCCATTGGTGGTGACTGTTTAAAACTTTCGAAAGTTAATATGCTTAATATATATAGCGCAGAAAAATATATTTCCTAACGCCACCTCAGGCCTTTATTCGCATTTTCGCGCAGGGCACGGATGTTTTCCACAAGGTCGCCCTTGAACAGGCCGGAGCCTGCTACCAGAATATTGGCGCCGGCACGCACTATCATTTCTACGTTATCGATTTTTACACCGCCGTCCACTTCTATATCAATATGGTCCAGGTTGTGCTTGGTCAGGAAGTTTCTTAGTATCTGTGCCCTTCTGAGGAAGGATGGAATAAACCTTTGGCCGCCAAAGCCGGGATTGACAGACATCAGCAATACATAGTCGCAGTATTCGGCAGCATCGTAAGCGTATTCCATAGGTGTAACGGGATTGAGGGCTATACCTGCCCTCATGCCGAGCTTTTTAATATTGCTGAGCACCCTGTGCAGGTGGTTCCTGCCTTCTACATGAACCGAGAGGGACGACGCCCCCGCTTCGTAGAACTCCTCGATGAACCTGTCGGGGTCGGTAATCATAAGGTGGCACGACAGCGGCAGCCTTGTGATGGATGAAATTGCTTTAACAACCAGGGGGCCGATAGTAATATTGGGCACAAAGTTGCCGTCCATCACATCGACATGGATTTGGTCGGCACCGCCTTCCTCGCATTTCCGTACATCTTCGCCCAGCCAGGCAAAGTTGGCGGAAAGAAGCGAAGGCGCTATTTTTATTTCTTCCATACTTTTTTCAATTTGTCAATAAAGCTATATTCAAAATTATGAACGAATTACAAATAAAAAAAAGCATAGTAGTTTTTGTTAAGAGAATATTTTATTTTACGTTTTATTCCTACACAGTGGATTTTTTCTTCGAAGCATGTATAGGATTATTCATTTAACCGGCCTTTAACCCCGGTAATATGGTATTCATCATTTCTGCGGCTTTGTCGGCATTCCAAAGGGTCATTTCGGTAAATGTATATCCTTTGTCCAATAGTTCCATCACAATTCTTAATCCAATATAATACCCTGCACCCGGCGGGATACCGAGGCTGTTGTCTTCCATGCCGAGGTAAGCCCTTTTCACGGCTTCGTCGTTGCTGTAAATGTTTTCAATTACATCCTTTTTAAGGTTTTCGAAGTTATTCACGATTTCATCGACTTTGGAGCCGGGAAAACCAAGGTATTGGCTGTATGTGTAACTTCCCGGGCAAAAAAGAACCTGTGCATACGATGCCATGCCTTCGGCCCAGATTCCTCTGTACAATGCACCGGACGGCGAGAAATTACGCGAAAAATGGTGCAGGTGGTACAATTCATGGAAAATTGTAAACTCTAGTTGGGGTTCTCCGGGCTTAAAATTCTCGAGACCGATTGCTAAAACAGTATTTCCGTTCAGGGAGGCTGCCTTCCCGTTAAAGCTGAATGACACTGTAATATAGTGGTCGCACTGTGGATTGAAATCCTTGAACGTTGCTGAAAAACTCTTCCTGCAATCGAGAATTTTTTGTACGATACTTTTATTCAGTGAACTTATATCGGAAAGCTTATTCGGAACAATATCATCCCAGAAACTTCCGATAATGGAATTTTTGAATGCCTGCCTGTCGTCGCCTGATTTATTCCTGTATATTATCTGGTTAAAAAAGTCGGAGTATTTACTTTCCAGCATACTATCCCAGAGCTTTTCTTTATCGTTGCATCCCTGGCATCCGGCTTTCCCGGCATACGCCAAAAAGTCGGGAATAAGGTTGTAAATGTAATACCCGCCCCCAAGGGCGGTTTTTTCTGCTGAATTTTCGTTGCTCGTGCTATTATCGCAAGAGAAAAGCATGAATAGTGTGAAAATGACGAAAAGCCTTGCTTTGCGGGCGGATATGAAAAAAGCCATAACTACTCCCGAAATGTATATAGTAATTTTATTTAATACTTATTATTTTCAGAGGCCAGTTATTAATACCTGAGTATATCATGGCTGCCAGCCGGCTGGCCTCATCTGTATCGGTTAAGCCTGTAATCATAACGCTGCCGCCAATTATTTTTGATTGAACAATTGGTGCGGAGTAAACCCTTCCAGCGACTGATATTGCTATCCTCTGGTTAATATTGCTTGCTGTCAATTCTTCGAATATCTTAGCCCCGGCTGCATTTAGCTCTAATACAACTATAGGTTTATT
>DAINRZ010000644.1:0-2387 GCA_036741575.1 Kapaibacterium sp. (SeqCode) | reverse complement strand
ATGAAAGCTCGAGGAATGGCGAATCTTTATCGCACAAGAGCCCTATTCTGTCCCTGACGAGCAGTTTGTTTCTTTCTAAATGCTTTTGCCTGGCGTGCTCGGGGCCTCCTTGTTTAACTAAATCAAGCCTTTCCCTTAACTGCTTTGTAACTGCAAGCGAATTTTCGTAATTGGCCTTATACTCGGGTGATTTTGTTGTTATTTTCGATTTGATTTTATTCATAATAATCAGAGCTCCATCAGCATTATTTATTGTCTTTAATTATAAATTCCCATATACAGTAATGGCTGCCGTCAGATATTTCGGGCGGGCACGAAATACATTCTGTCGTAATCCTGCTGTCGATAGTATAAGCAAATCCTCCATATTCTACTATTCCCACGCTTTTGCACGGGAAATCAGGCAGGTTTTTCTTTCTGCGGGCAGCCTGCACCCTGCATGTTTTCACATAGTAACGCAATGTGTTTTTATCGATAAATTCTACGCTGTCTTCGTTCAGCGTACTGTAAAGCCTAAACTTCAGCGCCTTGGCCAAGCCTTCAAGCCCGGGATTCTGGCCCAGTTCCAGGAATTCCATTAGCCTTTTGGCTTCGACAACTGTAAACTTGCGCCATGCTTCCCGGTCGAAATCAATAGCTGCTTCCATGCCGAGTTTTTCTTCTATCGAGAGGAACCAGCAGCCGTCGTGTGCCAGCCAGTTCTTAGCGTATATATTCAGCAATTCGAGTAGTTTCTCCTTATCCAAAGCCCGGATATTTTCCATCGGCTACATACCCCTGCGGTATTTGCCGCCTATTTCGTACAGCACATTTGTTATCGTCCCCATCGATACATGTTCCACGGTATCGAGCAATTCTTCGAATATGTTACCGCCATTCAGCGCAGTCTCTTTCAGTTTTGTAATTGCTTCGGCTTCATTGTCTTTGTGCATTTCCCAGAATGCTGCCAGGTCGGCAAGCCTTTCCTGTTTTTCGGCCTCGCTAGCCCTTGTAATTTCCATGTGGTCGTAAGGATTCGCAGGATTCTCGTTCAGGTATGTATTAACACCGATTATCGGGTATTCGCCGGATTGCTTAAGTGTTTCGTAATACATCGACTCTTCCTGTATTTTCGAGCGCTGGTACTGGGTTTCCATAGCGCCGAGCACTCCGCCCCTTATAGAAATCCTGTCGAATTCCTGCAATACGGCTTCTTCTACCAGGTCAGTAAGCTCTTCGATAATAAACGAACCCTGGTTTGGATTCTCGTTTTTCAACATGCCGAATTCCTTCGAAAGTATCATTTGTATTGCCATAGAGCGGCGTACTGATTCTTCTGTCGGAGTCGTCACCGCTTCGTCGTATGAATTAGTATGCAGTGAATTGCAGTTATCATAGAAAGCAAGCAATCCCTGCAGTGTAGTCCTTATATCGTTGAAATCTATTTCCTGTGCGTGGAGCGACCTGCCGGATGTCTGGATATGATATTTCAGCCTCTGGCTTCTGTCGTTGGCTCCGTATTTGTATTTCATGGCAACTGCCCATATACGGCGCGCCACCCTGCCGATAACAGAATATTCCGGGTCCATGCCGTTCGAGAAAAAGAACGAGAGGTTTGGAGCAAAATCATCGACATCGAGCCCCCTGTTCAGGAAATATTCAACATAGGTAAAACCGTTTGCAAGGGTGAAAGCCAATTGTGTTATCGGGTTGGCGCCTGCTTCGGCAATATGGTAGCCGCTGATGCTGATTGAATAGTAATTCCTGATTTTGTTTTTGGAAAGATATTCCTGCAAATCCCCAATCAGCTTCATTGCAAAATCAATCGAGAATATACATGTATTCTGTGCCTGGTCTTCCTTCAGCATATCGGCCTGGACTGTGCCGCGCAGCCTGCGGAAAACATCGAGCCTGAACAGCCTTTTTTCTTCATCGTTAAATGATTTGCCGGAGGCAACGGCTTTTTCAAGCTCGCGCCTGTATGCCACCATAAAGTAGAATGCTACCATTATTGGAGCCGGAGCATTTATAGTCATCGATACAGACGTTAGGGGATCCATCTGGTCGAATCCTGCCAGCAGAGTATCCATATCTTCAATTGTGCAAATCGAAACTCCGCTTTCGCCTATTTTTCCGTAAATATCAGGCACCACAGCCGGGTCTTCGCCGTATAGCGTAATTCCGTCGAAAGCAACCGAAAGCCTTTTAGCATTATCGCCTGCGCACAGGAAATGAAACCTCTTATTCGTTCTTTTGGGGCCGCCCTCGCCGGCAAACTGCCTTTTGGGGTCTTCGGTCACTCTTTTGAAGGGGAAAACACCTGCTGTATAGGGGAACTCGCCTGGCAAATTCTCTTTGTAATGATATTTTACCAGTTCGAACCACGATCTGTATTTCGGAAGGGCTAT
>DAINRZ010000643.1:0-2389 GCA_036741575.1 Kapaibacterium sp. (SeqCode) | reverse complement strand
AATAAACTTTTCTTTCTGAATATTAGTACCTGAAAGCATATCACGGCTCATTACCAAATGATTTACAGTATCGATAAAAGCATAGGGAGAAAACCGTACTCCCAAATTAGGATGGATATAACCGGCAAGTTTATTTAAATCCTTTTTCTTAAGACAAACCAGAACAGAATCGGACAGGAGTTTTATTTCATGATCGACGTTATTATTCATAATATGTCTTTTATCATTGTTTGTTTCAATTAGCTTATTATCATTATTCTCATTTCGGGAACAACCGTTCAGCAAAATGAAAACAAAATAAAAAACTACAATATTTACATACAAAAAATCTCTTCTCATTATTTTTATCCTTTGCAAAAGAACTGAATACCTTCTATTCTTTGTTAAATGTCAGATACTTAGCATTACAATCTTTGAAAAAGACGTACTCATTCATGGAATTACCGTAGTTCTGAATTGAAAGAGTATTCTTTTCATGTAAAGAACGAAGTGAGTTACTCTGGTTGTCTCCTATTTTTCCGCTGAAAACCAAATAGTTTTTACCATCCTCCTTCTCTACTGTTATTTTGCCTGTATTATAAATATTATCACCGGAAATTATATATGAAAAACCGCTATTTTCCTTTTTTATTATTATTGTTAAATTGCAATTGTTCTCGGCAATGCCATTATAGACACCTGAGAAATCAGTTTGTTCATTGGTACTATCATTATCATTTCTGCCGCAGGACAATAAAAGATATATAAAAAAAAATAATGATAACATTTTTGCTGCAATTTTCATACAATTACCTGTTATATGGTTATTTAACATCGATATATTCAATTAAAACAAAGCGGCTTAAGCCATCTTCCTCAACTCTCTTAACAGTTGCCTTCATATTACCGGTCAAATCAGGCTTTTCATCACCATCGCTTCGAATCCATTCTTCGGGAGTCGCGTTAGTATTCCCAGACCAGCCGGAACTGGCGGTGTATATATTTAAATAGGCAGTGAATGTACTATCTCCGTTATCGGTGAAATTGGATAATTGAGAAAAAGAGAATGCTTCTCCGCCGGCTTGGTCAATTTCGTAAAACCCGTTCTTAAAAACAATATCGTCAACAGATTGGGGCT
This sequence comes from Kapaibacterium sp. (SeqCode), assembly GCA_036741575.1. Lineage (GTDB taxonomy): Bacteria > Bacteroidota > Ignavibacteria > Kapaibacteriales > UBA2268 > DAINRZ01. The sequence continues at coordinate 1,272 of DAINRZ010000643.1, read as the reverse complement.
TGGCAACCTTTTTGCCAAAAAATCTCAAAGTTGTTTCGTCGATATAGGTAGTTGAAATCCTGGCTTTCAGACCGTCTGCCGAAGGCAAAAAGACTTTGTCATTGTTTCTGTAATTATGATATACTGCAAACCGAATCATTTCATGATCGGACAATGTTCCTTTCGTAAATGGTTTGAGGTAAACCATCGAAAAAAAACTGAAAAAATCGTTTAGAATGACTCTTTCTTCCGAAGGTAGTTCGACTTCTTTGGCAGTTGCCACAGAAGACGTTAGCTGATGTTCCTTGCCAGCATTTATGCTGTCATCTAAAGGTTGGCCTTTTGAATTGCCTGGGCCGCATGAAAACAAAGATGTCAAAGAAATCGCCATTAATATGGCAACTGAAATATTTTTTATTCTCATAATTTCCTACTATTCCATACAATAAATTTTGTTCTGTCTGAAAATTAGACTTGCAAAAGTAATATATACTAAAGATAAAAAAAAATCAAAGAAAAAAATGTAACCATACGAAATTATTAAAAAAGGTATTCATTTTTTAATTATGTTTAAGTTTGTTTTTTGAAGAAACATAGATATTCAATTAATTCAATAAAATACATTTTTATATAATCACTATTGGATTAATTATCACAAGCTTAGAAGGTTATTCGACTGATGATTTTACATAATCACTTACCTAAGTTCGCCGTTTTGAGCCTGTTCGTATATTGTTCCGTTTGTAGGGTCGAGGTACCTTAGTGTTTTAAAAATTGTTTTATCCTCGTAACCATTGAACACAGAGCCGATTTCGAGCGCCTTCGAATCGAAAAAAGCCTGCATCATAACGCTAGGCCCTACGAGCTTTTTGTCCTTGAAGACAGCAATGTCGTCTATTGCGCCCTTTACAGCCGCGACGGCCTCTTCCCTGTTGAATTCCATCCTATCGAGCCCGGCAACGTAATACCTGTAAACATATTTGCGGAAATCGCTGAAACGTACATCCGTCAGTTCGTTAACTAAGTTGAAACGTGTAAAATCTCCCGGCTGGGATGATGTCTCGTAACCGTTGCCGCTATTGGAAGCGCCCAGCATAACGATACTTTTAGCTTTCTCGAATAGGGGTGTCCCCCCAAGTTCCTCGTAAGAGTCAAGGTCGTGGCCGATAACCAAAAGCATATAAAAATCAATCAAAGTGATAAACTCATTATATACAAGTGGATTATAATTGAACGAAGCGCCCATGCCGTATTCAAAACTCCATTTGTTATCGAAATACTTTGCCGCAACAG
>DAINRZ010000642.1:0-2414 GCA_036741575.1 Kapaibacterium sp. (SeqCode) | reverse complement strand
GTTGCCAAAAAGCAGCAGGAATACATGGAAAAACAAAAATCACCGGGCAAGTAAGGGTGATGCCTCGCTCTTAAAATAAATATGCCGCGTTTGCCGGGCACATGTATGTATCAATCCGGAAAAAATACGGTTTCCGGCTGAGTTTAATCCTGCATTTTCTCTTTGCTTTTTCGTATTACCAAAAAGCAGGGCTGATTCATATATTCGAATGAAATGTTTTGTCGTTTTGTTTTTGATGATATGAGAAAGCCGTTGCCCATAGCGCTCGTTGACTGCAACAACTTCTACGCCTCGTGCGAAAGGGCCTTCAATCCTTCGCTGCGCGGCGTACCCATTATAGTGCTTTCGAACAACGACGGCATGATTATCGCCCGCTCCAACGAAGCAAAAGCCTTAGGAATAAAGATGGGCGAACCCCTGTTCAAAGTGGATGAGATAGTGAAAAAGCACGGCGTCAGGGTGTTCTCTTCCAATTACGTACTCTACGGCGATATGTCGCACAGGGTTATGACGGCGCTCGAGCAATTCACGCCCGAAGTGGAGATATACTCCATCGATGAAGCATTCCTCTTCCTGGGCGGATTCAGGCGGCTCGACCTTTTGGAATATGCACGCAAAATCAGGCAAACGGTTTATAAGTGGACTGGTATCCCGGTATCCATAGGCGTTGCAGAGACTAAAACCCTGGCAAAGCTTGCCAACAGAATTGCCAAAAAAGCTAAAGACAGCGGCGGGGTGATGAATATTTTCGGGATTGAAGACAAGAGCGAAATACTTAAGCAGCTCGATGTGGAGGACGTCTGGGGCGTAGGCCACCAATACACGAAATTCCTGAACAAGTATAACATAAAGACTGCTTACGACCTGGCCAATGCCGAAGACAAATGGGTACAGAAACATATGACGATAATGGGGCTGCGCACCGTGTGGGAACTACGGGGCATCCCATGCGTGGATATCGAGCATACGCCCCCGCCCAAGAAAGCAATAGTGTCATCGCGCTCGTTCGGCTACCTGGTTACCGAAAAAGAGCAGGTGAAAGAAGGCGTGGCTTACTTTACTACCGTTGCCGCCGAGAAAATGCGCCGGCAGAGGTCGGGCACACGCTCGCTCACAGTATTCCTGAGGACAAACCCGTTCAAAACGGAACTGCCGCAGTACCATAACGGCTGCCTTGTGGAACTGCCGCTGCCCACGGATTCGACAGCCGAACTGATTTCCTATGCCATGAAAGGGGTCGAGCAGATATTCAGGGAGGGGTATAAATACCACAAAGTAGGGGTGATGCTTACGGATTTTATTCCGGTAAACCATTCGCAGCTTTCGATATTCGATACCGAAAGCACAATTAAAAGGTCGGTGCTTACCGAATTGATTGACACGGTGAATACCGTAATGGGGAAAAATACGCTACATTATGCCGCCACGGGAGTAAAGCGCGAATGGCGCACCCGCAGCGAGCGTAAATCGCCCCGCTATACCACCTGCTGGGACGAACTGCCCCTGGTGGACGCCCGCGGGACGGGGTGAGGGCGGTGAGTGATTGCTACAGAGCCAGGGTTATTTTCCCTTCTTCTTCACCATAGCAGCTGCTACTGATAGGCGGGTGCCGGATATCCTGAAAAGGCTTTTGCGGTTTTCGTCGAATGCCAGCATGGCTGTCGAGCTGCCGCCGTCGAGATTGACGGCGTCCCAGGCTACGAGCGATTTCATTATGTGCGCCAGGTCGTAGAGCGAAGCGCCGCGTGTGCTGTCGCCTTTCCTGCCGGTTTCGACTACTACGAAACAGACTTTTGTTTTGTCTTTGTTTGTTCCTACGGCCGCACGGCGCATTGTCGTTTCGATAAACTTCTTTTTTTTCAGCTTTTCTGCCTTCAGTTCGGGCTTGGCTATGACTTTGAAAAAAATTCAAGCGAAGCCCATAATTCGTTTACTATAGCTACTTAAAAATGAAATAAATTATTTTTTTCAAAAAGTAAAAATTTTTTTGAGACCTTTTTTCATCTCATGTGTCAATAGCATTTATAAAATTGACAAATTAAAAAAATTATCGGGAGACATAATGAGAATCCTACCAAAGTTATCGTTTGTAGCTTTATTACAAATGCCGGAATATGCAGCAGATGGGATTCATGGAAGAATAAAGCATTCGGGACTGAAATTAAAAGCCTGTTTTGCCTGTCCCCAAGATAGGATTAAACACAGCAGCAAAGAAAAAAAAGATTTAAAACATGGATTAGATATATTCAGTATTAAAATTTCCTATGAAACAACAGGTAGGAAACACACATCAAGGGGGGTGGGTATACACACCTCCCAAATAAGAAAATTTGTATTAAATATAAATGTAGATTTTTTGAGTCATTTTTATAAGTGCCGTGTCATTTAAAGATTAAGTATTTACAAAGAATAAA
>DAINRZ010000641.1:0-2420 GCA_036741575.1 Kapaibacterium sp. (SeqCode) | reverse complement strand
AAATTGAGCATGTGAAGTCGAAAGTGGACGATGCTTTTGGTGCAATCGATGCAACTCTCGCCAATTCAAATAGTTACCTTGCCGAGCTTAGAACCCGGACGGTCAATGCCGGCAATTTCTTAGAGAAATCCAGCGAGTCTGTTGTGATATTCAACAGGAAAATCGACAAATTCGACGAGGTTAAACCCGAAATTTACAAATCGGCAGAAGTGTTCAACCTGACATGCCTCGAAATAATCTGTACTCTCAGGAAAATTGACTATAGTATTGAAAGCTTTACCGTTGAATATTCACCGACGGCAAGGGCCGTTACGAATATCTATAAAAACTACTTCAAGCCGGCAAAGAAGATTGTATCGATTCTTAGCCTGCTTAGAAAAGGATTTAAAATCTTCAGTAAGAAGTTCTGATTAATTGCAAGCCTGCATCAATCCCAGATTATATGTATTGATTCCCGAAACTTGTTTCGGGTATGTTCATTTAAGCCTATAAATCAGGGGCCGGTTTCTCTGTTACTTTCTCAACAGCTTCTTTAAAAATCCTGATATTCTCATCAGTATCTGGCTCGAATGCTGCTTTGGTCGAGGGGATTTTCGTATGGATGGCAAGCGCCATTGTGCCCTGCAAGCCCTTTATCGATTTTACGTAATCATAATATTTAATAAGTTTTTCAGCCATTTTATTTGCCCTCCCAAAAACTCTTGAGCGCTTCCACATAAGGTTTCACCGAGCTGTCCCATTCCGGGAGCGGTTTAATCAGCCATTCGCATGTAGGGTCGCCTTTTGCAATGCAAAGAGGCTCGATTGCCAGCAGCGGCTTGCCGAAAAACCCGGTGCACCAACCGCTTGCGTAACCTGTCAGCGACCAGCAGACAGGATCGGTGGAGTAATCATTATACATTAAGTGCTGGTGAGCTTCGTAAGAATTCTTCCATACACCGGAAAAGTAGAACTCGCCTGTTGCCCTGTCGAACCTCAACTCTCTCGGGGTAGCCTGGACAATGCCTTCCCAGGTGTGTATAACCGGCCCGCTTGCCAGCAGGTCCATTTCCGAATCGAAAATATACGATGTTTTCATTTGCATGAAATCAGCATAGCCGTTTTGGTAGCCGAACCTGAGCAGAAAAGCCCTTGCTTTCTCGATTCCAAGCTCATCGATGAGGTTTTGCCGAAGCAGGCCGATAGCGTTTGCGTCGAATATCAGCAGCCGGTTTTCTTTGAAAACGGTCATTCCTTCATCGAAATTGAACTCGAGGTCTTTTGGAAGGTTGAAATCTATAGCTTTCATAATATCTCCTTATTTGTTTATAAATACTCGTTATATGTACTAATTAATAAATACAATTTGAAAACCGAGCTAAATAAATAGTTTTAAAATTATCGTATAAATAATTTAATTATTTGAAGTTTAAGGCAATGTTTTTTTTATTAATTGAAAGGTAATGGAAAATCCTGACGGGATTGGTATGGATTCGAGCTGCATGCTGTTACAAATGTACTATCACTGACGCATATGTGTCTTTACTTTACAACAACTGCTTTAAAAACATATACATCGCCACCCGATTCCAGCTTGATTAAATAAGTTCCGTTCGGTATGGTTGTTATATCGATTTCGCGGGTATTTGTGCCTGCCGCAGCGCTAAATGCGTCTGCCAAAACCAGGCTGCCTATTAAATCATAGATTTCGATTTCAACAATGCCGGCTTTTTCGAGCTTGGCCTTTAGTTCCAGTTTATTATTGGTAGCAGTGCTGATTAGCTGGAAATAAGTATCTTTAAACTTTATTTTGTGCGATGCTTCGAACATGCAGTAACCGCTTACTGTAAGAGAACCGTCTTTTTTAGTGACAGGAATACTTTTAGGGGTTTCGATATTAAAACCGGTAATCTCCATCATTGTCGAATTCGGTACGCTTGCAAGGGCTATGCCATTAATTCTCATTATATCGCGCGATTCTAATAACAGATTATGCGAGATAGCGCTATCCAGCGAACCTGATATTGCCCCGAATTCTATGTTCGCACCGGTTTTTACGAAATTGCCCCCGCTGTAAACAAATACTTCCGTAGGATAGAACAAATAATTATCGAATTCAAACTTATAATCTATGCCCGAAACACCTAATTTTGTCAGGTCGTGCAGCAGGTTGCCCGGCTCGTGCCGGAAATGCAGTGTAAATACAACCGGATCGCCGGGGACAGCATTATGGTGGTCGAATGACAGTTCGGTATCATATACTTCTTCGGGGCTTTCGGCCATTAGGCCTATGAACGAAGAATCCCGGCATACCCTTCGTTCGTATATCCATAATTTAGCAGTGTAATTGCCCATTCCGGGTGATGCGAATGTTGCTTCGGCCTGTTTCGAAACGCCGTTCTGCAACAATAGGGGAGCAGGCAGGTTATGAGTAAAATACC
>DAINRZ010000640.1:0-2435 GCA_036741575.1 Kapaibacterium sp. (SeqCode) | reverse complement strand
TATCCTTGAATTGATAGTTATTAAAAAAGTATTTTAGTTCATCTTTCACCCAATCAAAAACAGTGGTTTTCCCCGAAACTTCCTTTTTCATACTCTGTGAATTCTCTACTGCAACAACAATATTGACGGTATTGTCGGGCTGGGCGCCAGGGCATTCAATTTTCAGTGAGCCTGATAGTTCAATCCCGTTTTCGTGGATTCGGAAATCTTCCGCTTTGATATCTTTGTATTGGCTGCCGTTTTCGCCAAGTACAAAAGTCTTTGCTTTTATTAACGGGAAAGCGCTTGTGTCGATTTTGGCGATATTAAATGTTTGGGCATTCAAATATACCAGCTGAATTAAAACAAATATAATAGCTTTCTTAAACATTTTTATTCCGGAAATTTATTAAACTTATTCAATAATCAATATACACATATAGTTTTAATATTAACGAATTCTTTTATACCATAGCTGCCGAGCTCTCTGCCAAAGCCAGATTGCCTGACGCCGCCAAACGGCAGCCGGGGGTCGGAGCGTACAAAATCATTTACAAAGCAGCAGCCGGCATTTAGTTTATGTTTTGCAATTTTGTCTCCTTTTCTGCTGTCGGCAGTAAAAACGGCAGCGCCAAGGCCGAACACTGTATCGTTTGCTTTGTTGATAGCATCATTCTCGTCTGTAGCTTCGATAATTGCTGCAACGGGGCCAAAGGTCTCTTCGTCGCAGGCAGGCATACCTTTCGTAACATTTGTCAGTACGGTAGGCGGATAGTAGAATCCTTTTCCATCAGGGATCTTGCCGCCCAGAAGGAGTTTTGCGCCTTTGGCAAGGCTTTGCTCCACCTGCCTGTGCAAATCTAGCTGAAGGTCCCTGCGGGCTTGGGGGCCTATTGTGGTGCTTTGCTCCAAAGGATTTCCCATAACGGCTTTGTTCATTTCTTCGGTAAAGGCTTCTTCGAATCTTGCCAATACAGGCTTTTCGACAATAAACCTTTTGGCTGCTATGCAGCTTTGGCCACTGTTGACAAGCCTAGCTGCCGAGCATGCCCTGGCCGCTTTCTCAATATCCGCATCGGCAAGTATAACATAGGGATCGCTTCCGCCCAGCTCCAGCACTGTTTTCTTGAGGGCAGAGCCTGCCGCTGCCGCCACCTGCGCCCCCACGGGAGTGCTTCCGGTAAGTGTTACCGCCTTAATTGAATCGTGCCTGATAATGCCTTCCACCATGCCCGAGCCGATTACCAAATTGGCAAAAACACCTTCGGGGAAGCCGGCTTTCCTGAACACATCTTCTATTGCCGCTGCGCATCCCATAGTGTTGCGGGCATGCTTCAGGATTCCTGTGTTGCCAGCCATTATTGCCGGTGCGGCAAACCTGAAAACCTGCCAGAACGGGAAATTCCATGGCATTATTGCTAATACGCTTCCCAGCGGCAGAAATGCCGCATAGCTTTTTTGAGCTTCGGTAGAAATTATATTATCGCTTAGAAATGCTTCGGCATTTTCGGCGTAATAATCGCAAACCCAGGCACATTTCTCAACTTCGGCAATCCCCTGTGCCAAAGGCTTACCCATTTCGATGGCCATCAGCCCGGCATAAACGCCCTTATTATCCCTGAGGACGCAGCCGGCAGTTTTCATTAGCGCAGCCCTTTCGGCAAAAGCAGTATTCTTCCATTCATGGAATGTTTTTTCGGAGTTAATAAGTTTTTTATCTAACGAATCTATTGCTTCTTCTTCGTATGTCTTTATAATTTCTTCGGTGGCAGGATTAATCGTATGGAAATTCATATGGGTTTTTCCTTGAAAACTAACTTATTTTATTAATTCGGGGTATAATATCTCTTCAATCATCTGGCACCAGATGTGGCCAATCAGAATATGTGATTCCTGCACGCGGGCCGTAACGTGGCTGGGTACGACAACAGAATAATCGCATTCCATATCGATTTTGCCGCCATCGCAGCCCAAAAGGCCGATAGTAACCATATTTTGCTGTTTGGCTTGTTTGATTGCCCTCATAACGTTCTCTGAATTGCCGCTTGTGGAAATACCGATAATAGCATCGCCTTTTCGGCCATATGCTTCCACTTCCCTTGCAAAGATATTGTCGTAGCCGATATCGTTGCCGCCGGCAGTCATTATCGAGGGATCGACCGTCAGGGCAATTGCAGGTATCGAAGGCCTGTTCACACTGCTTCTGTATCTGATAACCAATTCTGCCGCTATGTGCTGGCTGTCGGCAGCGCTGCCGCCGTTTCCGCACAGCAGGATTTTCTTTCCTCCCCTGATTACAGATGCCAGCTTTGTCCCTATCGCATCAATCTGGCTAATGCATGATTCCAGCAATTTGGTCTTAGTAATTATACTCTCTGTGATAATATCCGAGATATCTGTTTTTTTCTTTCTATCGCTCATATTGCAGCCCGAAAAATCCATTAATACATAAGAAA
>DAINRZ010000639.1:0-2437 GCA_036741575.1 Kapaibacterium sp. (SeqCode) | reverse complement strand
GCGGCAAGCCTGTCAGCGATACGAGGAATATAATCATGCAGGCGCCCAGTACGGGTTCGCGGTAGCCTATTCCTTCATAATCGTAAAGGTCTTCGCTGCCGATTTTATTGCCTATGAACATAACATACATAAAAGCGCCAATGTTCATAAACAGGTAGTAGATAAAGTAAACCATGATTGCAGTAATTCCCACTTCGTCCATCACAACAAGGCCCATAAGCATATATCCGGCATGAGCAATGCTCGAATATGCCAGCATACGTTTTACGTTTTCCTGCCACAAAGCCACAAGGTTGCCAATAGTCATGGTAAGTACAGCTAAAACCGAGAGGATAAATCCCCAATCGATAGACTCTAATACTACCCAGTGGTTATTTGCATCGGGTGTTCCGTCTATAAAACCGATTTTAACGAATCTAAGCAAAACGGCAAAGCCGGCAGCTTTCGACGCAACCGATAAATAAGCCGTAACTGTTACCGGTGCGCCTTCGTAAACATCGGGTGTCCAGAAATGGAACGGAACGGCTGAAATTTTATAGCCGAATCCTGCAACTATCATCAAAATACTGATCAATAAAGGTACTAAGTCTGTTGTACCGGCGTTCAGCACGGCGTTTATTTCGTATAAATTGAGCGAGCCGGTAAGGCCGTACATTATGGAAATACCCCAAATCATTAATCCCGACGATACCGAGCCGTAAATAACATACTTGAGCGATGCTTCGCTTGCCCTTTTCACCTGCTTGGTGTAACCGGCAAGGATATAAGAGCTAAGGCTCATTATTTCTATCGAAACATAAATCATTATCAGGTTGGTTGCCGATGTCAGAAGGAACATGCCGAGCGTCATGCCGATAATCATTGCGAAATACTCGCCCATTGTGTTGCCGTTCTCATACAATTCCTTGGAAAAGAACGACATAAGAATGATTATAAAGCTGGTAATCAGGATGATGAATTTAAAGAATTGCCCGAATGGATCGACAGCAAGCATTTCCGAGAAAATGCTTCCGGGGGCTGCAGTATTCTGGGTGTACAGAAAATAACCTGTAACTATAAATCCTATTAGCCCGAAAATCCCTGCTATATTCTTTACCTTCTTAAAAATTATATCGGCTGTAAGCGCCGCCAGCAAAGTCAATACAAGCATCGACTCGGGCATAAAGGCGCTTACGCTCGCCTGTAGGTTTTGAATGAAATCCGTTGTTAGATTCTCAGTCATATTTTATTCTCATATTTGACTAAATAATTTTACAAACCTGCCACGGCAGGGATTGTCTGTACAAACTGAACGAAATGGTTCACGGTGGAATCCATCAGTTCTATCATGTAATTGGGCATTATGCCAAAAAAGATTACCACAACAGCCAGGGGCACCAGAGCCGTCAATTCCGTCAGGTTAACGTCGTCATGCTTGTAATGCTTGCCTGTAGGGTCCCAGGGGCCTGACCATTTTTCGGGCAGCTTGCCGAAAAATACTTTCTGCAAAGCCCAAAGCATATAGCCTGCTCCCAAAATGATACCCAAACCGGAAATTGCCGTATATACAGGATATGTTTTAAATGAGCCGAGCAGCACGAGTACCTCGCTGACAAATCCGCTCAATCCGGGCAAACCGATGGCAGCAAAGAAAGCGATTGTCATAATACCGGTATAAATTGGCATTTTGTTGGCAAGGCCGCCAAAATCGTCGAGCCCTCTTTTGTGCGAGCGGTCATATACGACGCCCACAATCATGAAGAGCATGGAAGTAATGACACCGTGGTTGAACATCTGGAAGATGGCGCCTACAACTCCGCTTGGGTGCAGCGACGCCATTCCGAGCATTACGTAGCCCATGTGGCTGACGCTCGAGTAGGCAATCATTTTCTTTAAGTCCCTCTGCCCCACCTTGAACTGGCCCAGGGCGCAGTATGCGCCGTAAACGATGGAAACCATACCGATAATTGCCATAAACTCCTGAAAATACAATGTACTATCAGGAAACATAGAGAAGTTGATTCTTAGCATTCCGTATGTACCCATCTTCAGCAGGACACCTGCCAGGATAACGCTTATCGGTGTCGGTGCCTCGACGTGTGCATCGGGAAGCCATGTGTGGAAGGGCACAGCCGGCACTTTAATGGCAAAACCGATAAACAAGGCAATAAAGGCTATATGACGCCAATTGTCAGGATTTGCAAGGCTAAGAATAGAATCTTTCTTGTATGCTGCAATATTCATCATTTCGAGCATATTGAAAGAGCCGGAAGCAAAGTAAAGCCCGATCATTACCAGAAGCATAAATACGCTGCCGACTAAAGTATAAAGGAAGAACTTTATGGCGGCATATTCCTTGCGCGGGCCGCCCCAAATACCGATTAAGAAGTACATCGGGAGCAGCATCAGTTCCCAAAATACATAGAACAGGAAGAAGTCCAGCGATACAAAAACGCCC